>NZ_JBEZJY010000016.1:0-188442 GCF_040651415.1 Streptomyces sp. NPDC048484 | reverse complement strand
GTGCGAGAGGCCCCCAGCGACGCTGGGGGCCTCTCGCACATCCGGGCCCTGCTCGGTCCTGCTCTCCGGCAGGGTCCGGCCGGGTCAGACCGTCGTGATGACCTGGTCGGCCGTCAGGCGCGGGGAGCGCGGGAACCAGGCGTCCTCGGCGGGCCTGCCGATGTTGACCACCATCAGCGGGGTGTGGTCGCCGTCGAGGAACTCCTTCTGCACGCCCGCGAAGTCGAAGCCGGTCATCGGACCGGCGGCCAGGCCGGCGGCACGGACACCGATGATGAAGTACGCGGCCTGCAGTGCGGCGTTGAGCGCGGCGGCACCCTCGCGGGCCGGGCGCTCGGCGAAGAAGACGTCCTTGGCCTGCGGGAAGTGCGGGAAGAGGTGCGGCAGCTCGTCGTGGAACTCGTTGTCCGCGGAGAGGATCGCGACGAGCGGGGCGCCGGCCGTCTTCGGCTGGTTGCCCTCGGCCATGTGCTGCACCAGGCGCTCGCGGGCCTCGGCGGAGCGGACCAGGGTGATGCGCAGCGGCGACTGGTTGAAGGCGGTCGGGCCGTACTTGACCAGGTCGTAGATCGCCTGCACCTGCTCCTCGGTCACCGGCTCGTCGGTGAAGGCGTTGGCGGTGCGGGCCTCGCGGAACAGCAGGTCCTGGGCGGTGGGGTCAAGGACGAGAGACATGTGGCAGAACCTCTTCGGAGCGTGCGTCGAATCCTGTGTCGGATCCTGTGGGGGGATCAGATGACACGTGAAACGGTACGCCAGATAGGTTTAAGGTTCAATCAAAAATGGAGCATGGTGATCCGGTTCACAGAACGCATGGTCTGGCCAATGATTGCGCGAGGGCGCGAGGGCGCGAGAGCGCGAGGGGTCGCGTCACGGACGGGCGAGGGCTCGCGCAATGAACGGGCGAGCGCCAGGGCTACGGACCCGTGACTGGTCGCGCAGTGAACCGGCGACACCCATTCATGATTAGTCGCCGGTTCAGCCGCCGGTTCGGTCGCCGGAGAGAAGACCGCGCCCGGCTACTCGGAGCCGGCGTCCGCCGCAGTGCCCTGCGCCGCTGCCCCGTCCTTCTCCTGCTCATCTTCCCCGGCCAGCGCTGCGTCGAGGCGGGCGCGGGCCCCGTCCAGCCACCGCCGGCACACCTTCGCCAACTCCTCGCCGCGCTCCCACAGGGCGAGCGACTCCTCAAGTGTCGTACCGCCCGTCTCCAGGCGTCGTACGACCTCGATGAGCTCGTCCCGCGCCTGCTCGTACCCGAGCGCCTCGTCCGTCTTGCTGGTCATGCGCCCACCCTAGGGTCTGCCTCAGACATCGACTCGTACCGTGAACTCGCCCTCGGCGACCCGCGCCCGCAGAGGCTCGTCCGCCGTCACCTCGTCCGCGGACCGGACGGCGTGGCCGTCGGACTTCTGCAGTACCGCGTAACCCCGCTTGAGGGTCGCGGCGGGGGAGAGGGCCACCACGCGCGCGTGCGTGTGCGTCAGCTCGGAGTCGGCCCGGTCGAGGAGATGGCCGAGCGTGCGGCGGCCGCGGTCCAGGAGCGCGGCGACGTGGTCGGCCCGCTCGTTCACCATCCGGTGCGGATCCTCTATCGAGGGGCGGGCCAGCGCGTGCGCGAGGCCCCGCTCCTCGCGCTCGATGAAGGACCCGACGCACCGCCGGGCACGGTCCCGCAGGAACTGGACGCGCTCGTACTCCTCGCCGACGTCCGGTACGACCTTCTTGGCGGCATCGGTGGGAGTGGAGGCGCGCAGGTCGGCCACGTGGTCGAGGAGCGGGTTGTCGGGCTCGTGACCGATGGCCGACACCACGGGGGTACGGCAGGCCGCGACCGCCCGTACGAGCTGCTCGTCCGAGAACGGGAGCAGGTCCTCCACGCTGCCGCCGCCGCGCGCCACGATGATCACGTCGACGTCGGCGAGCGCGTCCAGCTCCTTCACCGCCTGGACGACCTGGGGAACCGCGTGGACGCCCTGCACGGCGACGTTGCGCACCTCGAAGCGGACGGCCGGCCAGCGGTGGTGCGCGTTCTCCAGGACGTCCCGCTCGGCGGCGGAGGCGCGACCGGTGACCAGCCCGACGAGCTGGGGCAGGAACGGGAGCGGCTTCTTGCGCTCGGTGGCGAACAGCCCTTCCGCGGTGAGGGACTTCTTCAACTGTTCGAGCCGGGCGAGCAGTTCACCGACGCCCACGGGCTTGATCTCGGCGGCCCGGAGCGACAGCTGCCCGCGCGGCGCGTACCACTCGGGCTTCGCGTGGACGACGACACGCGCGCCCTCGCTCACCACGTCGGCGACGGCGTCGAACACCTGCCGGTAGCAGGTCACGCCCACGGAGATGTCGTGCGACGGGTCGCGCAGCGTCAGGAAGACGACGCCCGCGCCCGGGCGGCGCGACAGCTGGGTGATCTGCCCCTCGACCCACACGGCACCGAGCCGGTCGATCCATCCCCCGATGAGCCGCGACACCTCGCCGACGGGCAGCGGGGCTTCCGCGGACGTGTTGAGAGCCATACCGCGAGCGTAGCGCCCGCCTCTGACAGGACCCCGCCTGGTATTGGCGCCGACAGGGCTGCGTCGGGCCGGGCTGTGTCGGGCGTCCGCGGGCTTTCAGAGGCGCGGGGAACGGCGCGACCAGCGCGGGGAACGGCGCGACCAGCCCTCACCGGGCCCGCACCCGCCCGACGCGCTCCGCCGGGGGGTCTGGGGCGCGGCCCCAGGGACGGGAAGGGTGAGGGCGGCGGGGGCGAAAACGTCCGGGTCAGCCGGCCACCGGCGTCCGGCCCCGCTGCACCACCAGCACCGCGAGCCCGATCGCGAGCCACACCGCGCCCACCACCTGCGCCGCCCCGGACGCCTCGAAGATCACGACGACGGTGATCGCCGCTCCGACGACGGGAATCAGCACATGCCGCCACCACACGACCGGCCCTCCCCGCCGGCGCACGGCGAACCAGCCGACCACGCTCGCGTGCAGCAGGGTGAAGGCGGTCAGCGCGCCCACGTCGACCACCGACACCAGGTGGTCCATCCCGTCGTCGCGCCGCGCGGCCCACACGGCGGCGACCATGGTGATGACGGCCGCGCAGAGCAGCGCGGCGCGCGGCACCCCGGAGTCGGTCCTCGACAGTGCCCGCGGCAGCCGACGCTCCCGGGACATCGCGAACAGCAGCCGCCCCGCCGCCGCTTGCCCGGCCAACGCGGCGAAGGCCGCCCCGATCGCCTTGCTCACGGCCACCAGATCGTGCAGCCACGTGCCGACCGAGGCGTCCACGGCGTCGTAGAAGGCCGATCCCTGCTTGACCGGATCGTCGGCGAGCTGCGCCGACGACATCGGCTCCAGCAGCGCGATGAGGTACGTCTGCGCGATGAACAGCACACCGGCCAGGGCGAGACAGAACAGCACCGCCCTGGCGACCTTCTCCGAACTGCCGGTGACCTCTTCCGCGAAGGAGGCGATCGCGTCGAAGCCGAGGTACGACAGCACGGCGACCGACACCGCGCCGAGAACCGCGGACAGTGCGAACGCCCCCTGGGAACCGTCTCCGGAGAGAGGCGACAGCCAGCCCCGCTGTGCTCCGTCGCGCGCGAGGACCACGATCGCCGACACGACGAAGACAAGGAGGACGACGATCTCCATGGCGAGCACCAGGAAACCGACGCGGGCCGCGGCCCGTACCCCCCACAGGTTCAGCAGCGTCGTGACGACGACCGCGAGCGCCGTCCACACCCAGCGCGAGACGTCGGGGACCAGGGAGTTCATCGCGATCCCGGAGAAGAGGTACGCCACCGCCGGGATGAGGAGGTAGTCCAGCATCGCCATCCACCCGGCGACGAACCCCGCCTCCTTGCCGAGCCCCACGCGCGCGTAGGCGAACACCGAACCGGCCTGGGGGACCACCCGCACCATCTGCGCGTAGCTGAACGCGGTGAACGCCATCGCGACCGTGGCGACGACGTAGACCAGCGCGACCGCCCCGTGCGACTTGGCGTCGAGGGTCCCGAAGACACCGACCGGTGCCATGGGAGCGATGAACAGCAGCCCGTACACGACCAGGTCGCGGAAGCCGAGACTGCGCCGCAGGCCTCGTTCCCCGTCGGCCGCGCGGGCCGGCGTTCCCGTGTCGGACATCCGTGCCTCCCGAGAGTCGTGCCGTGTCCCCCCTCCCAGCTCCCCAGCTTCTGACCAGTCTCCCCAAAGGGGCGATCCTTGGCCCGCCGGGGGCGGCCTTACGATGGGACGCATGACTGCTTCGACCGGCCGCCGTGTCCTGCTCGCCGCCCCCCGTGGCTACTGCGCGGGAGTCGACCGTGCCGTGATCGCCGTCGAGAAGGCCCTTGAGCAGTACGGGGCCCCGATCTACGTCCGCCACGAGATCGTCCACAACAAGTACGTCGTGCAGACCCTGGAGAAGAAGGGCGCGATCTTCGTCGAGCGGACGGAGGAGGTCCCCGAGGGGTCCATCGTCATGTTCTCGGCGCACGGTGTCGCGCCGGTCGTCCACGACGAGGCCGCGGCCGGCAGGCTCGCCACCATCGACGCGACCTGCCCCCTGGTGACCAAGGTCCACAAGGAAGCCGTCCGGTTCGCGGGCGACGACTTCGACATCCTCCTCATCGGCCACGAGGGTCACGAGGAGGTCATCGGTACGTCCGGTGAGGCGCCCGACCACATCACGCTGGTCGACGGCCCCGATGACGTGGCCAAGGTCGAGGTCCGTGACCCCTCCAAGGTCGTCTGGCTCTCCCAGACGACGCTGTCGGTCGACGAGACCATGGAGACGGTGGATGCCCTCAAGGAGAAGTTCCCCCAGCTCATCTCCCCGCCGAGCGACGACATCTGCTACGCCACGCAGAACCGCCAGATCGCGGTGAAGAAGCTCGCCGAGGACGCTCAGCTGGTGATCGTGGTGGGCTCGAAGAACTCCTCGAACTCGATCAGGATGGTCGAGGTCGCCCTGGACGCGGGCGCCTCCGCCGCGCACCTGGTGGACTTCGCGGCCGAGATCGACGAGGCCTGGCTCGAAGGCGTCACCACGGTCGGTCTGACCTCCGGCGCCTCGGTCCCGGACGTACTGGTGGACGGCGTGCTGGAGTGGCTGGCCGAGCGTGGCTACGGAGACGTGGAGACGGTGAAGACGGCCGAGGAGTCCATCACGTTCTCCCTGCCCAAGGAGCTGCGCCGTGACCTGCGCGCGGAGGCGGCGGCCCTGGTGGCGGAGCGCACCGGAACAGCACCCTCGGGCGAGTGACTGTCCGTCGTACGACGTAACGTAGAGCCATGCAGATCTTCGGCGTGGACATCGGCGGATCAGGGATCAAGGGCGCTCCCGTGGACCTGGACCGGGGCGACTTGGCGGAGGAGCGCTACAAGGTGCTCACGCCGCACCCGGCGACACCCGACGCGGTGGCGGACGGTGTGAAGGACGTCGTCGGCCACTTCGGCTGGACGGGTCCGGTCGGGATCACCTTCCCGGGCGTGGTCACCGGCGGCACCACCATCCGCACGGCGGCCAACGTGGACAAGGACTGGATCGACACCGACGCGCGCGCCCTGCTCGGCGACCGGCTGGGCGGCCTGCCGGTGACCGTGCTGAACGACGCGGACGCGGCGGGCGTCGCCGAGATGCAGTTCGGCGCAGGCCGGGGCCGCCGGGGCACGGTCATCCTCCTCACCTTCGGTACGGGGATCGGCAGCGCCCTCTTCGTGGACGGCGTCCTCGTCCCGAACACGGAGCTGGGCCACCTGGAGCTGAACGGCCACGACGCGGAGAAGCACGCCTCCACGAAGGCCAAGGAGGACCACGACCTCTCCTGGGAGCACTGGGCCCACCGCGTCCAGAAGTACCTCGCGCACGTGGAGATGCTCTTCTCGCCCGAACTCTTCGTCATCGGCGGCGGCGTCAGCCGCAAGTCCCACAAGTTCCTGCCGCTGATCGAGGGCATCAAGGCGGAGATGGTGCCGGCCCAGCTGCAGAACAACGCGGGGATCGTGGGCGCGGCGATGCGGGCGGCGAAGACGGACTAGTGCCGCGGCGCGGCAGGCAACGTCTGCCCGTCGCGACATCAGACCCCAGACCCCAGACCCCAGACCCCAGACCCCAGACCCCAGACCCCAGGCCCCAGACCCCAGGCCCCAGACCCCAGGCCCCAGACCCCAGGGCGCCAGGCCTCAGGCGCTGGGCGCGGGCACTGGGCACCAGGCGCTGGGCACCGGGCACCCCGCATCGGGCATGAGCGTCAGACCGAACGGCGTCGCTGTGCGGCCTTGCGGGTCATCATCCGCGCCTTGCGCACGGTCACGATGACCCCGGCCAGCAGCGTCCCCCCGTACAGCCATCCCGCGTGCATCGCGAGCGCGGTGACGAGTCCCATCAGCCGTCCGCCGAAGCCGCCGTCACTGTCGGCGATCGGCAGCAGTCCGACGGCGAAGGCGATCGGCACGGCGACGACCGAGGTGACGAGGTCGGCCCGCCGCACCCACACGGCGGTCAGCACGCAGACCGGCAGGAACAGCACCCCGTAGACGACGATCGACGCCCCGAACAGCAGCTGGATCAGACAGGCCAGCGTGAACATCGACGCGGCACAGAACAGCCCGCTGCCCAGACCGGTGAGCCGGGGGTTGGGGAACCGGCGTACCGCCTGTACGAGCGGTGAGACGGGCGCCGAGGTCTTCGCGACACCGGCTCCGGCCTGCCGGGGCGTACGGGCACCGCCCCGCCCGGCCTGCGGGGGAAGGGGCGGGCCGCCTCGTGGCGGCCGTGACTGGGGAGGACGCGTCCTGTGTTGCTCCACTGGTCCAACTTAGGTCGGGTTATGTGCGGAATAGGCGCCGAGACACGCGCTTTGGTCGACCTTGGCCAAGCGTTCGATACGTCGCCGGTGCGAGGCGCGGCACGCCGTAGACTGGTGGATCGGCCCGAGCATCAAGAAGTACGCAACCCGGGCCGGTCCCGGCCCGGCCCTCGTGGCCCCAGTCCTCGCCCCACAACCTCACGTACGGGAAGTCGCAACGTGTCGCTCACGATCGGAATCGTCGGTCTGCCGAATGTCGGCAAGTCGACCCTTTTCAACGCCCTGACCAAGAACGACGTGCTGGCGGCCAACTACCCGTTCGCCACGATCGAGCCGAACGTGGGCGTGGTCGGTGTCCCCGACGCCCGGCTGGCCAAGCTGGCGGAGATCTTCGGTTCGCAGAAGATCCTGCCCGCCACCGTGGACTTCGTCGACATCGCGGGCATCGTGCGCGGCGCGAGCGAGGGCGAGGGCCTCGGCAACAAGTTCCTCGCGAACATCCGCGAGTCGGACGCGATCTGCCAGGTCATCCGCGCCTTCCAGGACGAGAACGTCGTGCACGTGGACGGCAAGGTCTCGCCCAAGGACGACATCGAGACGATCAACACCGAGCTGATCCTCGCGGACCTGCAGACCATCGAGAAGGTCCTGCCGCGTCTCCAGAGGGAGTCGCGGATCAAGAAGGACGTCGTGGCGAAGGTGACCGCGATCGAGGCGGCGAAGGACATCCTGGACGCGGGGCAGACGCTGTTCGCGGCGGGCATCAAGCAGGGCTCGGAGGAGGAGGCACTCCTCCACGATCTGCACCTGCTCACGGTCAAGCCGTTCCTGTACGTCTTCAACGTCGACGAGGACGAGCTGGTCGACGAGACCTTCAAGGCCGAGCAGAGCGCTCTGGTCGCCCCCGCCGAGGCGATCTTCCTCAACGCCAAGCTGGAGTCGGAGCTCGCCGAGCTCGACGACGACGAGGCCCTGGAGCTCCTGCAGTCCGTCGGAGTCGAGGAGCCCGGCCTCGCCACACTCGCCCACGTCGGCTTCAACACCCTCGGCCTGCAGACGTACCTCACGGCCGGCCCGAAGGAATCCCGCGCCTGGACCATCAAGAAGGGCGCCACCGCCCCCGAGGCCGCCGGTGTCATCCACACCGACTTCCAGAAGGGCTTCATCAAGGCGGAGGTCATCTCTTTCGAGGACCTCGTCGAGATGGGCTCGGTCGCCGAGTCCCGCGCCAAGGGCAAGGCCCGCATGGAGGGCAAGGACTATGTGATGCAGGACGGGGACGTGGTGGAGTTCCGCTTCAATGTGTAGCGGGTGACATATCGCCACGTCGCTGATCTGACAAACATGCAGGTCGGAAGGGGCCCGACTCTTCGGAGTCGGGCCCCTGGCCTTTTCCCGTGCTGGGTCGTGGACCGAGCCGTGCTTGGCGTGAGGGGGCAGCTTGATGCGGGTTCGCGGTGGGTCACTTCCGTGAGCGTGGCGGTAACACCACGGTATGGTTGAGCATGGCGAAGACGAAGAAAGTCACGATCACGCTGC
Source organism: Streptomyces sp. NPDC048484 (assembly GCF_040651415.1). NCBI lineage: Bacteria > Bacillati > Actinomycetota > Actinomycetes > Kitasatosporales > Streptomycetaceae > Streptomyces > Streptomyces sp. NPDC048484. The sequence continues at coordinate 180,106 of NZ_JBEZJY010000016.1, read as the reverse complement.
CGGAAGAGCTGCTGGAGAGCATGAAGTCGCATACGGACAACGTCTCCGGCTACATCACCGAGCTGGCGGAGAGGGCCGAGCGGCGCAGGCTTCTGCGGGAGGAACTGGATCGCTACCAAGGGGAGTTCGGGGTATTCACCGATGAGGAGATGGTCGAGGCCCGTGCGCTCCTGCATGGGACCGAGGAGGCGGGGCGCGCAGCGTGAACGTCGAATCGCTGGTGCTTGACTCACACGGTTTCTCCTCGTGCATCGACCGGGACCGCAAGGTGATGCGGCTTCTGGAGCAGGCGGAGCGCGACGGAGTCGATGTCGTGATGTCGGCCGCCACGATCATCGAGGTGTCGTACGGGGGCGTGGACATGACCCGGCTGAACTGGTTGCTGTCCCGCATCCGAGTGGAGGCGGTGACCAAGGAGAGTGCCCGCCGCAGCGCGGGGCTTCTGAAGGGGGCCGGGCTGCCCGGGCACAAGCACGCCATCGACGCCATGGTCGCCGAAGTGGCGCTTCGTCTGCCGGGGCCGGTGGTGGTGCTCACATCCGATGCCGACGACATGGTCAAGCTGTGTGGGCAGCGGGTGCGAGTCGTCAGTCTGTAGGCGCGTGCGCTCGCGACTCCGGTGACGGCACGGACCCCTCGACCCGCTTCATCGCCCATGGATCGGCAATGCGGGCAGAATGCAAGGCGTGCCGCCTTTCGATCAGACCCTTCTCCGGCTGCCCCGTGGCGTCCGCGCCGACGTCCTGCTGGCCGGTGTGGTGTTCGTCCTGGTGGCGCTCGCCGAGGGGCAGCGGCTGGAGCGTGGCGAGGGCTCGCCAATCTCGCTGGTCGCGTCCTGGCTGCTGATGGTCACCGTGTGCGGAGCCCTGCTCCTGCGCCGTCGGTATCCGGTGGGGACGGGCTGGTTCACGGTCGTGGGCACGGGTGCCTACTACGTGGTGAGCGCCGTCGACGGGCCGCTGGTGCTGGTTCCGATCGTGACGCTGTACGCCCTTGCGGCTCAGGGTCGGATGCGGGCGGCTATCGCCACGTCGGCGGCCATGGTGACCGGCGTGGGCGCGGCCACCCGCACGGCGACGAGCGATGTCACCGGTACGGCGCTGTTCATGCTGACCGGCTGGCTGGTCGCCGTCGTGGCCCTCGGCAGTGTGCGGCACGGCCGGGTGGCCTACGCCGAGGAGGCGGCGCGGCTGCGAGCCACCGAGGAACGGCTGCGCATCGCACGTGAACTGCACGACATGGTCGGGCACAACACTTCGATGATCAACGTGCAGGGCGGGTGCGGCCCTGTACCGGCTGAAGAAGGACCCGGCGCAGGCCGAGGAGGCGCTCGGCGCGATCAAGGCGGGCAGCCGGGAGACGCTGCGCGAACTGAGGGCCACGCTCGGCGTGCTCCGCCAGGTCGACGAGGAGGCGCCCACGGCACCCGCGACTGGGCCCGCCCGGGTGGATGCGCTGGTGGCCTCGGCGAAGCCGGCAGGGCTCACGGTGCGGATCGAGCGGACCGGGGCCGAGCGCCCGCTGCCCGCACCGGTGGATCTGGCGGCGTATCGGATCGTGCAGGAGTCGCTGACCAACGCCGCCAGGCACAGCGGTGCCGGACGGGTCACGATCCGGCTCGCCTACGGCGACGAGGAGTTGGCCCTGGCCGTCGAGGACGACGGCCGGGGCGTGGCCGCCCGCCCTGCTGAGGCGGGTGGCGGCAGCGGGATCGCCGGCATGACGGAACGGTCGCGGGTCCTGGGCGGCAAGCTGACCGCGGGCCCCCTCCCGGAGGGCGGATTCGTGGTGCGGGCATGGTTGCCGTACGGGATCACAGAAGAGCCGACGGAGCGGAGTGACCGATGATCAGAGTCCTGCTGGCGGATGACCAGCGGCTCGTCCGGGCCGGGTTCCGGTCGATCCTCGCCGACCAGGACGACATCGAGGTGGTGGGTGAGGCCGGCGACGGGGAGTCGGCGGTCTCGGCCTGCCGCGAGCTGCGTCCGGATGTGGTCCTGATGGATATCCGGATGCCGGGTATGGACGGTCTGGAAGCCTCCAGGGTGATCATCGGGGATGAGCGGCTCGCGGCGGTGAAGGTGGTCATCCTGACGACCTTCGACCTGGACGACTACGTGTACGGGGCGCTGCGCGCCGGGGCGACGGGCTTCCTGGTGAAGGACACCGAGCCGGAGGAACTGGTGCAGGCGGTGCGGGTCGCCGCCCGGGGCGATGCCCTGATCAGCCCGTCGATCACGCGGCGGCTGATCGCCGAGTTCGCGGGCCGCGTGAAGGGTCCGGAGCTGGATGACACCCGGATCGAGGCGCTCACCGACCGGGAGCGCGAGGTCATGCGGCTGATGGCCGCGGGATGCACGAACGACGAGATCGCCCAGCGGCTGGTCCTTGCACCATCGACGGCGAAGACACATGTCAGCCGGATCATGGCGAAGCTGGGGGCGCGGGACAGGTCGCAGGTCGTGGTGCTCGCGTACGAGTCCGGGATGGTCAGCCCGGGCTGGCTGGCCTGATGGATCGCCGGTCGCGCGTCGCCGGCAGCGGGCGGCCGGGCCGGCCGTAGGGCGGTACTCCTGGGGTACGCCACTGCGGCGCCTGCACCCGCTGGGGTACGCCCGGTGTCAGCCGGAGACTGATGCCCCCGGCCCCACCGCGCGTGCACGCTCAAGGGCATGAGAACGCCCGCCTTCCCCGCACGTGCCACTGCCGCCCATGTCGGTGTGCTCGTGGGAGCCGCTGCCGGAATGCTGCTGGTCGCAGCCGCAGGGGCCGTGGCTTCTGACGTCGCCGGCGTGTTTGCCGCCCTGGCGATCGGCGTGCCCGCGCTGTGCGGCGCGGTGGTGGGTGTGGTTCTCACGCCAGGCAACTCCCGTTCGAATCCGAGGTAGTCGCTCATGTCTCCCACCCGCGGCGCAGCCGCACCCCTTGCCCCGCCCGCGCCCCCGGGCCGGCCGGACGAGCCCCGCGTCGGCCGGTTCGGCGCCCTGGCCGGCTGGGCACAGCGTCACCGCTGGGCCGCGCTGCTGATCTGGGTGGCCGTCCTGGCCGCCGTCACCTTGGGTTCGAGTTCCGCAGGCTCGGCGTACAAGAATGACTTCGCCCTGCCGGGCACCGACTCCCAGACCGCCACCGACCTGTACACCAAGCATGGCGCTGCCCAGGCCGGCGACAGCGTCGACATCGTGCTGAAGGACAGCCGGGGCCTTGGGACCGACAAGGCCGCGGTCGACAAGATGCTGGCCGAGGCGAAGGGGCTGCCGGGAGTCGCCGAGGTGCGCAGCCCGTACGACGATGCCTCCGCCGTGTCGAAGGACGGAACGATCGGCTACGCCACCGTGACGCTCGACGGCAAGGCCGAGGCCGTGCCCAAGGACGAGATCACCGCGATCATCGACACCGCCAAGGGCGCCGAGACGGACGGTCTCCAGATCGAGCTCGGTGGAGACGCGGTGCGCGGCGCCGAGGAAAAGGGCAGCCCGACCGCCGAGTTGGCCGGTGTCGGCGCCGCCGTCATCATCCTCGGGCTGCTCTTCGGTTCCCTGGTGGCGGCCGCCGTACCGCTGATCACCGCTCTCTTCGCGGTCGGCTCGGCACTGTGCCTGATCGTGCTCGCTTCGCACATCTTCACGATCGCCGACTTCACACCGCCCATCACGATGCTGGTCGGGCTCGGCGTCGGCATCGACTACGCCCTGCTGATCTTCTACCGCTACCGGCACGAACTCACCGACGGCGCCGACCCGGCCGAAGCCGGCCGCAAGGCCCTGGATGCCGCCGGCCGTACGGTCTTCTTCGCCGGCTGCACCGTGATCATCGCGCTCCTCGGCCTGGTCGCACTCGGCCTCGGCTCACTGCAGGGTGTGGCGCTCGCCCTGGCCCTGACCGTGCTGACCACCATGGCTGCCTCGCTGCTCCTGCTGCCCGCACTGCTCGCCTTCTTCGGTCAGCGCATTCAGCGCCACGTACTGAAGCAGGCGGCGAAAGCGGCGGCCAAGGGCAAGGTGGAAGGCCGCCGTTGGCGGGCCATGGCCGCCGCCGTACAGCGCCGCCCGCTGCCGGCGCTGCTTGTCGCCGTACTCGGTCTGCTGGCGTTGTCGGCGCCGGCCCTCGGTATGCGCCTGGGCTTCGCCGACGCGGGCAACGACCCGAAGACCACGACCACCCGGCAGGCGTACGACCTGCTCGCCGAGGGTTTCGGCCCGGGCTTCAACGGTCCGCTGGTGGTCCTGGCCCAGGGTGACGAGGCCGCGAGCCAGGCCGTCCGGGCGGAGCTCGCGAAGGCCGACGGTGTGGCCGCCGCCAGCCCTGCAATGCCCTCCGAGGACGGCGCCCTGTCCACCGTGATCGTCTACCCGGCGACGTCGCCGCAGGACGCGGGCACTCCCGATCTCGTGCATCACCTGCGTGATGACCTGGCCCCTGAACTGGAGCGCGACACCGGTGCCAAGGTGCTGGTCGGCGGCGCGACCGCCGCCTCCCAGGACTTCGCGGACACCGTTTCGAAAAGGCTTCCGCTCTTCGTCGCCGTCGTCGTCGGACTGTCCTCCCTGCTGCTGATGCTGGTCTTCCGGTCGGTGCTGATCCCCCTCAAGGCAGCCCTGCTCAACCTGCTCTCGATCGCCGCCGCACTCGGCGTGATGACCCTGGTGTTCCAGCACGGCTGGTTCGGGGTGCAGTCGGGACCGATCGAAGCCTTCCTGCCTGTACTGATCTTCGCGATCGTCTTCGGCCTGTCCATGGACTACGAGGTGTTCCTGGTCGGCCGGATCCACGAGGAGTGGGAGCGCACGCAGGATCACTCCCTCGCCGTACGGGAAGGACTGGCCACCACCGGCAAGGTGATCACGGCGGCCGGGGCCATCATGATCGTGGTGTTCGGCGCGTTCATGCTGAGCGCCGACCGGATGCTCCAGCAGTTCGGACTCGGCCTCGCCGTGGCGATCCTGGTGGACGCGTTGGTCATCCGCTGCCTGATCGTCCCCGCGATCATGCAGCTGCTCGGCACGTGGGCCTGGTGGCTACCCGCCCCGCTCGCGCGGTGGCTGCCCAAGGTGGCGCTGGAACGTATCGCGGAAGCCCCGGAGCCCTCGCGGGACACACTGCCCGCCGAAGTCAACTAGCTCTGTCCATCCGAGAGTTCGTATGTCTGATCGTGAATATCCGCGGCCAGACCTACGCTGTCGGTGCACTGTCATGGCTCAAACGAGCACGGACAGGACGGTTCTCGCGGACGGGCGGATCGGCCCCGTCCGTGGCGGCCCGCAAGAACAGCGGCGCCTGCCCCTGGCCCGCCCCCCGCCTCCCGCACCCCGCATCTGTGTGGTCTTGACGCAGCTTGATGTAACCAATACTGTTACATCTATAGAAGTAACAATACCTGTTACATCAAGAGATCAATCGGCGGAGGAAGTCATGGGGCAGCTCACCGGCAAAGTCGCGGTCGTCACCGGAGGAACCACTGGGATCGGACTCGCCGCGGCCAAACGCTTCGCCACCGAGGGTGCGCAGGTGTACGTCACCGGACGCCGCAAGCCTGAACTGGACGCCGCCGTCCAGGACATCGGACGGGGCGCCGTCGGGATCCAGGGGGACATCTCCCTGCTCGGCGATCTGGACCGGCTCTACGAGACGCTGGACCGGAGCGGCCGGCGCATCGACGTACTGTTCGCCAACGCGGGCGGTGGTGAGTTCGCCACCCTGGAGGAGGCCACTGCGGAGCACTTCGACACGACGTTCGCCATCAACGTCCGCGGCCTGTTCTTCACCGTCCAAAAGGCCCTGCCCCTGCTCAATGAGGGCGCGTCGGTGATTCTGCCCGGCTCCAGCGCCGCCTCGACCGGCCACGAGGCGTTCGGCGTGTACGCCGCAACCAAGGCGGCGATACGGTCCTTCGCCCGCACCTGGGCCAATGAACTCAAGGGTCGCCGCATCCGGGTCAATGTCATCGTGCCCGGACCGGTCGACACTCCCGGCATCACCGGCCTCGCTGCCGACGCCGAGCAGGCCGGGCAGCTCAAGGCCGCGTTCGTCGACATGGTGCCGCTGGGCAGGATGGGCCGACCGGATGAGATCGCGAGCGCCGTCCTGTTCCTCGCCTCGGACCAGAGCAGCTTCACCACCGGCGCGGAGCTGCATGCCGATGGCGGTACGAACCAGGTGTGAGGCGTGCCGTCCGGCGGGTGCTCCCCTGGTGGTGCCGGTCATCCACCTCTACGACCTCTACGACCGTGGTCAGACCCGCTAGGCCCAGCTCCCGCCGCAGGGGCCCGGAGGGCTTGCCTCGCATTGATGTAACTCATACTGTTACGCCCGAAAGGTGAGTGAGTATGAGCGCGAACAGCAGGCTGACGGTTGCGGCTCACGCCCTGGCATGGATCGGTCTGTACCAGCGCCGTGGCCACGAGGTGGCCACCTCGGAGCAGATCGCCGCGAGCGTCAACACCAATCCGGTCGTGATCCGGCGCTTGCTGGCCGAGCTGCGCACGGCCGGTCTCGCCGACTCGCGGCGCGGCGCGGGGGCGGGGTGGATGCTCTCCCGGGAACCCGCGGCGATCACTCTGCTCGATGTCTACGAAGCCGTCCAGCCAGGGCCGGTCTTCGCACTGCACCGCTCGACACCCGCCCCCGAGTGTGTCGTGGGCCGGGGAATCGGCCCGGTCATGACCGCCGTGTACGACGACGTGGAGACCGTCCTGCGCGGGGAGCTTGCCAGGACCACGCTGGAGGACGTACTTCGGGACGTGCTCACCGTCGACCAGGACAGGTCCTAGCGCCGCTGCTCGGTTCGGCAACCTTCAGTCACAACCTTCAGTCAAGGGAGCTGCTCTTGGCCGAATACACGTGACCGGAGGGTTACCCGCTGATGGGTGGCCTGTCCGGACGGTCGTTGGAGGACACGCCGTGGCGGATGACGCGGGTCGGGACGGTGACGCGGCGGGAGGCGGGCGGCTCCGCGTCGCGGTGTTCGAGGCGGTCGATCAGCAGGCGTGCGGCCTGACGGCCGATCTCGTCGGCGTCGTAGGAGACGAGGGTGAGGGGAAGACCCAGGACGTCGGACAGGTCGAAGTCGTCGAAACCCGCGACGGGGAGTGTGGTCCCCGCCTTGTAGAGAGCCCGGATCGCACCCTGGCTGATGCGGTTGTTGGTGCAGAACAGTGCGGTGGGGCGCTCGGCCTGCTCAAGCAGTGCGAGGGTCGCCGCCTCTGCTGTCGCGGAGTCGACCAGGCCCTGGCGGATGAGGGTGTTGTCGGGCTCGATGCCGACCTCCTCGTGCGCTGCCCAGAACCCGCGCAGGCGCTCGGCGCCGGTGTAGAGCGCGGGCGGGTTGCCGAGAAAGGCGATGCGGGTGTGCCCTTCGGCCAGGAGACAGGTGGTGGCTTCGCGGGCCCCGTGGAAGTCCTCGACCAGTACGCAGTCGGTGTCGAGTCCGGCGGGCGGACGTGCGGCGAGGACGACCGGGACATGGCGCATGGCGTCGGCCAGGTGTTGCTGCCGACTGCCCGCCGGAACCACGATCAGCCCCTCGGCCTGGTGATCGATGAGGTCGTCGATGAGTTGGGGCTCTCGTTCGGCTTGCTCGGCGGAGTTGCTGAGCAGCATGCGAAAGCCGTACTCCGTGGCGACTTCCTGGACGCCGAGCGCGAGGCGCGAATAGAACGGGTTGGCGAGGTTGGTGACGACCAGGCCGATCATGCCGCTGCCGCCGAGGCGCAGGCTGCGTGCGGTCTGGTTGCGGCGGTAGCCCAGTCGGTCGACCGCTGCGAAGACCCGCTCGCGGGTCGCTTGGGACACGCCCGGGTCGTTCTTGAGCACCCGTGACACGGTCATGGCGCTGACCTCCGCGAGCTTGCCGACGTCATGCATGGTCGGCCCGCTGCCTCGGCGAGCGGTCATGCCCCTGCCCCTTCCTCCGCCTGCCTGAGTCGGCGCCCCGGCGTTCATGGGGCGCCCGGTGTGACCTGCGCCCAGTGGGCGGCCCCGATCAAGGGTGCCTCCGCGGGCTGCCGGGCCGGCAGAACAGGTGCATCCGCGCTGCCCCCCGAAGCCAGTCCTGCGGTGAGCGCGGGGTGGACCAAGTCCCACGACTGGGCCATGGAACCACCGACGACCACCGCGGTGCTGTCGAAGCGGTCGATCCATGGAGCCAGGGCCTGGCCAAGGGCGTCGAAAGCGTAGCGGAAAGCCTCCACCGCGGCGGCGTTGCCCTCCTTGGCACGCGCGGCGATCTCATGGACATCGGGATGGATATTGGGATGGGCGTCCCGATGGGCGTCGGGAACGTCCTGATCGTTCGCCGGCGACGTGAGGCGGGAGTAGTGGGCGCGGATGCCACGGCGCGAGACGGTGTCCTCCAGGGGTCGACCGCGCACCGTCAGCCGGTGCACGTGCCCGCTCGGCGGTACCCGGGGGTCGTCGTGGACGGGCCGGCCGGTGGACAGGAACGAAGACCCGACGCCCGTGCCCAGCGTCAGGCAGACCACACGGTCGTGACCGGCAGCGGCACCGGCGCGGTGTTCACCGATGGCGAAGGCATCGGCGTCGTTGAGGAAGCACAGTCGCTCGGCCCGGTCGGCCAGCCTCTGCCGCAGGCCGGCCCCGACGTCGACGCCGGACAGGGACTCGAACTTCCCCATGCCGGTGAAGCGGCCGACACCGGTGGCGTAGTCGAAGGGCCCTGGCATGGCCACACCCCAGGTCGGCCGGTGCCCGGCAGGCAGCTCCAGGGCGGCTGCGGCGATGGCGTCGAGGATGCCGTCGGCCGCGGCGTGAGCCCCGAGGGGCCTGCGGGTCACCGAGGACGGGACGGGGCGGTCGGTCGAGGGATCGACGAGCGCGGCTGTGACGTGCGTCCCGCCGACATCGAGAACGGGGATGGGCGCGAGCGCCCCCCGAGCGGAGGCAAGGGTCACGGCTCGTGGGGAGGCCGCGGTGAGGGTTTGCGGGGAGGCCGTGGCCACGGCTCGCGGGGAGGGCCCGGTCACGTCTCGACCACCAGGGCCTTGACGATGTGCACCTCGTCCGGACCCGACGCGCGGATGCGGTACGGGCCGGCCGCGGCGGGCACCGTGATGGTCTCCGCGAAGGCCAGGAAGCAGGTGCGGCCGTCACGGGTCTCGATGACAGCGCCCTCGCCGGCGGCGACGTTGAGGATGTGGAAGCGACCGCCGGTGTCGTCGGCGATGTCCGCGTCCGGTGCCACCACCAGGCGGTGCACCGCGTAGAACATCTCCGGCAGAGCGCCGATGACCTCTTCGCGCCACCCGTCGCCCGCGCGCAGCGTGCGCGGCTGCTGGATCAGATCCTTGGTCACGTCCTCCCCGCGCCTGGCGGTGTCCAGGTTGGCGAAACCGTGCTCGTAGGGCAGGGGCCGGGAGCGGCCGGCGGCGTCCTTGCGCAGCCAGTCGTAGAAGCGCAGGGAGTACAGGTACGGCGTCGCGCTCACCTCCAGCACCAGATTGCCCGCGCCGGAGGCGTGGGGGGTGCCCGCGGGAATCATGAACAGCTGGCCCACCGTGGCCGGATGGCTCTGCACGTGATCCTCGACCGGCATCGGGGTGCCGTTGGTGATGGCATCCTCCACCTGCTCGCGCATGGTGTCGACATCCGCCGGTTCGGTGAGCCCCAGCAGTACCCGCGAACCCTCCTCGCCGGCCGTGACGTAGTACGTCTCGTGCTGGGTGTACGGCCAGCCGAACACGTCCCGCATGTACTGCTCCTGCGGGTGAAGGTGCAGGGACAGGTTGCCGCCCCCCATCGTGTCGAGGTAGTCGAACCGGATCGGGAACGAGGTACCGAACCGGCGGTGCACCTCCTCGCCGAGCAGATCCTCGGGGTGCCACACGCACAGCAGCTGGAACGGCACCTCGACCTGGGCTCCGCCGTCCTCACCGACGAGGACACCCGCCTCGGGGGCGATCAGCTCGTAGCCCAGGGCCGTGTTGCCGGCCTGGGGGGTGAAGCCCAGTTCGCTCGCTGCCCACTGTCCGCCCCACATGGTGGAGTTGAAGTACGGGCGGGTACGCACCGGGCCCCGGGCCAGACGCGCGAAGGTGGTACGCAGCGCGTCACCGTCCAGCGAAGCGGGGGACAGGGGGTCCTGCACGTCGATCCACCGCTCGACGCGGCCCGCGATCGCGTCGCGGTGCCGGTCCAGGACAGGCCAGTCGGTGTAGAACAGGCGCACCAGATCGCCGGGCTCGTCGGGACGGCCCAGGTTCACGCCCGTCGGCAGCTCACCCTTGGCCACGGCGGCTTCGGCGTACCGCTTCGGCAGGTCCGCGTACCACAGCACATCCGGCGCGCACAGCGAAGCGCCCGGCCCGGACACCACCGTCACACCGCCTTCGGCGGGCCGCTCGGGCCGCGGGACGGAGTCGAACATGTCCGCGATCCGCGCCTCGGACAACGGGGCGAAGAACGGGTCGCCGGCGGGGACGGGCGGAGTGGCTATGCGCTCGCCGGCCGCCGTCGCGTAACAGCCGCGGACATCCAGCAGGTCCACCTCGCGGCCCGCCGAGCGCACGGCCGACATGAGGCCGTCGGTCAGCGCGTCCCAGTCCAGGGCGGCGGGACCGTCAACTGCCAGGACGAGTGCGCCGGGCGGCAGATCGGCGACCGCAGCCGGCCAGCCGGCCACCACCTGCCCGCCGGTCGGCTGGTAGCTGGGGTGGGGGTCGTACGAACGAGAGGCGGGCACATCTGCTCCTTACTCGGCTCCACAGCGTCAGTTAACGATAACAGGACTTGCTCAGGGGTGGCCATGATCGAGCTCGCGACCTGCCTGGATGTTCCCTCTCGCCTGAGCTGCAAGTTTGTAAGGGTAGGTCTCGAAGTTGGCCTCTTCTGCTGCCGAACCCTTGCCACCGTCGAAATGGTGTCGTTAACCTCCCAGCAATACGCACCGGGCAGCTCCGGGCGCTTTCCGGGGCCACATGTGCCCTATGCGCCCTATGTGCTCCACCTGTTCTGTGCGTCCTGTGGTTGAAATCCGGCGTGGTTCATATCCAGCCATGCAGATGGCTCGATTCCGTGAAGGTGATCAATGTCAGCATCGGGCAGGACCAGCAGCGCAGCCGCGCCGCTTGCTCGGCGTCGCTTCCTTGCCGGGACGGTCGCCGGCGCGGCCGCCCTGACGGCCGGGGGCTGCGCCCGAGGAGCGAGTACGTCAGCGCAGCCGGGGAGCACGAGCATCGCCAACGACAACGCCACCTGGGACGACGGCTACCGCTCGGCCGGCCGCGAGCTGAAGAAGATCACCGGGTATGAGCTCAGGCCGCTGTCGAATCCGTCGGTGACCTCGTACCAGCAGGTCGTCCAGATGACCCTGCAGACCTCGAAGGCCTCCGACCTCGTCAAGTGGGCGTCCGGATATCAGCTCAAGCGGCTTGCACGCGCGGGCGGGCTCACGGATCTGACCCGCGTCTGGGAGAGGTACGCGGCCAAGGGGTGGGTGCGCGGTACCTCGATGGAGGCCGTCTCCTACCGCGGCAAGGCTTTCGGTATCCCGCTGTACGAGTCGTACTACGTGCTCTTCTACAGCAAGCCGGTGTTCAAGAAGCTGGGGCTGTCCGCCCCCGGCAGCTGGGCCGAGCTGCTGCACTGCGCGGAGGTCCTCAAGCGCAACGGAATCACCCCGTTCCTCGCGAGCCAGGTGGGCGGCTGGCCCGCGATCGAATGGTTCCAGGAGCTGGTCAGCAAGGTCGACCCGCACTTCTACCAGCGGCTGGTGGCGGGCAAAGCCTCCTACACCGATGACGCGGCACGCCAGGCGATGGACATCTGGCACGACTTCACGCGCAAGGGCTGGATGACGCCGCCCGACTACGACCAGGCCCGCGGTCCCGGCGCGCTGAAGGAAGGAACGGTGGGCATGTTCCTGCACGGCACCTGGCAGGCGTCAGGGATGTCGGCGGCGGGCATGAAGCCGGGCACCGACTACGGCGCCTTCATCCTCCCCACGGTGCGGCCCTCCACGCCGAAGAGCGTGATCGCCGAGTCGGGTGTCTTCGTGGTGCCCAGCCGCGCCTCTTCGCACAAGGCCGCGATGGCCAATGTCGGCGCCTGGCTCGATCCGTCCGTCCAGCGGGTGTGGAGCGAGTTTCTGCAGGACAGCTCCGCGAACCCGAAAGTGCGCTCCAGCAACCCGGTGGTGGCCGCACTTCAGCGGGACATCGCCCGTGAGCGCAGGATCGCACTGGTCCGTTACTGGGAGGCCAGCCCGCCGAGCCTCATCCAGGGCAACACCAACGACCTGGGCGGATTCTTGGCCGGGCAGACCTCACCGGCCACCACGCTGCGCCGGATGCAGGAGCGTGCACACGACGAATGGGCGGCCTGGAGGCGCGACGAAGCATGAGTATTTCTCCTTCTCCTTCTCCTTCTACTTCTATGACCGGCCGGCGTCCCTCTGCCACAGGCGGCGGGCCGGGAGGTCCCCAGGACGAGGCCGGGCGTTCACCGGTCTCGCACGCGTGGCGCAGGAAGCGTGAACGCCTGGCGGCCGGCGGGTTCATGGCCCCGGCCGTCCTCCTGGTCACGCTGTTCCTGCTGGCCCCGTTCGTGTGGACCGTCTACCGCAGCTTCTTCAGCGACACGAGGACCTCGCCGTTCAGCTGGTTCGACAACTACTCGCTGTTCGCCTCCGACCCGGCGTTGACCCGCTCCATCCAGAACACCCTGATGTGGGTGGTGGGCACGGTCGTGCTCCCGTTCGTGCTCGGGCTCGCCATCGCCTGCATGACCGACGCCGGCCGCTTCTCACGCCTCGCGCGGCTGTGTGTCGTGCTCCCCTACGCGCTTTCGGGTTCCGCGGTGGCGGTGGTGTGGAACTTCATGCTCACCACGGACGGAGCCGTCAACCAGGTTCTGACCGCCCTGGGGCTGGACTCGGTGGCGCAGGGATGGCTGCTGACCTGGCCGGGCAACACCGTCGTGATGATCCTTGCCAACGCCTGGCAGGCCACCGGCGTGGCTGTGATCCTCTTCCTGGTCGGCCTGCAGTCCATCCCACCGGAGACCCTTGAGGCCGGCGCTCTGGACGGCGCGGGCGGCTGGCAGCAGTTCCGTCACATCGTCCTGCCCCAGCTCCGCCCGGTGTCGATCATCGTGATCGGGATGAGCCTGGTGAACGGCCTCAAGTCGTTCGACCTGGTGTGGGTGCTCACACAAGGCGGCCCCGGACGGGCCACGGAGACCCTCGCGGTGTCCATGTACAACGAGACCTTCCTGGAACTGCGGCCCGGCGCGGGAGCGGCGATCGCGGTCGTCCTCACCATGATCGTGCTCGCGGCGTCCTGGCTCTACCTGCGCCGTCAGCTCGACGTGAAAGGCGTATGACGATGTCCCTTGGCCGAGTTCTGCGCAACAGCACGATCACGGTACTTGCCCTGCTGTGGCTGGTCCCGACCTGGCTCCTCGTGGTCAACGCGCTGGTGCCCGCCGAGAGTTACTCCGGCAGCCCGCACTGGCTGCCGCAGGAGTTCGGGCTGTTCGACAACATGTCCCAGGCCTGGGACAAGGCCAACCTCGGTCCGGCACTCGGCAACAGCCTCCTGTATTCCGTGGTCAGCGCGGTGGCCGCCGCGGTGGTCGCCAGCTTTGCCGCCTTCGCCACGATCGTCATGCCCGTCAAGCGGCAGGCGCTGTGGTTCTGGGTGATCTACTCCGGCACACTGCTGCCGCTGCAGGTCTTCATCCGTCCCCTGTTCCTGTCGTACGCGCAGTCGTCTCTGTACGACACCCAGATCGGGCTTGTGCTGATCTACACGGCGATCGCGATCCCCTTCGCGTTCTTCGTCATGCGCAACTACGCCCTGACGCTGCCGCGGGAAGTCGTGGAAGCCGCCCGGGTCGACGGTGCGTCGTGGTGGCGGATGTTCTGGCAGATCCACGTACCGCTGACCAGGTCCGCCATGATCGCCGTGTTCGTGTTCCAATTCGTGGCCGTCTGGAACGACCTGATGTTCGGCATCACGCTGGTCACGAGCCGCAACATCCGGCCCGTCATGGCCGCGCTCGCCGATCTGCAGGGCAACTACTCCAACGTCGGGCCGCCCATCGTGCTGGCCGGCGCCCTCCTGGTGTCCCTGCCGACCGTGGTGCTGTTCTTCTCCGCCCAGCGCTTCTTCGTCAGCAGCCTCAAGATTCACCGCTAGCAGCCTCAAGATCCACCGCTGACCCCGCGGGCCCCCTCCTGACCTCGCACGCTTTGCCCAGACCCCCGCACGCTTCCCCCTGACCGTCGTGAAGGGACCATCATGCTGAGATCGCTGCTCCGCCGTGCCACCGTGCCCGCCGTCTGCGCCGGACTGTTGTGGGGCGCCCTCCCCGCGCACGCCCAGACCCCCGAGGGCAGCCCCCGGCCGGTCTCCTCCGACGACTGGGCCGACCGCGCCACCGGCACCTACCGCACCTTGCAGAGCCAGCTGTACGAGGGCCGCGACCAGCACGGCCTGTACCTGGAACACACACCCCGACAGGCCGGCGACCCGGAGCACTCCTACCTGTGGCCGTTCCGCGAGGCTGCCGCAGCCGCCGTCGACATGCAGGAACTGCCGCGCACCGGGCCGGCCTACCGGCGGGACGCGGCCGAGCGATTCGACACGGCCGAGCTGTACTTCACCGCCGGGGAACGCCCGGGCTACGAGTCCTATCTGCCCGCCCCGCTGGGAACGGGCGGCGACGTGTACTACGACGACAACGCCGTGGTCGCCCTGAGCCAGCTCGACCAGTACGAGGCAACCGGCGACCGCGGCCTCCTGAAGCGGGCCGAGCAGGTCGTGCCCGTCGTCGCCCGTGCCTGGGACGGCGACACCGCCAAGGCGTGTCCGGGCGGCATGGACTGGTACGACTCACCCGACAACAACATCCGGGCCACCAACGTCACCGCCCTCTCGGCCCAGCTCGCCGCCCGGCTCTACGAGCACACCCGCAACCGCACCTACCTCGACCAGGCCGAGAAGTGGTACGGCTGGGTGTACTCGTGCATGCGCAAGGCACCGGGGCTGTACCTCAACGACCGCGGCGACGACGGCAGCACCAACGAGACGCTGTGGACGTACAACTCGGGCTCCATGATCGGCACTGCCACCGCCCTCTACCGCGGCACCGGCGATGCCCGCTACCTGAAGAAGGCCGTCGCGGACGCCCGCGGTTCCCTCGCCCACTGGACCGAGGGCAGCCGCCTGCACGACCAGCCGGCCGTGTTCAACGCCTTCTACTTCAAGGACCTGCTCGACCTGGACGACGTCCGCCCCGACGCCGCTTACCTGAAGACCATGAGCGCCTACGCGGACAGCACGTACAAGACCAACCGGGACGCCTCCACCGGCCTGTTCCGCTTCCAGCCGTCCAACGGCGGAGACTACGACCCCGACGCGCCGGCCGCGACCCTCAACCAGTCGGCCATGGTCCAGATATTCGCCACACTCGCCGACGCCACCCACCACGACCGCCGTTCCTAGTGCCTGTCGCGGCACCAGACAGGGTCCAGTGCCTGTCGCGGCGTCAGCAGGGCTGTCAGCGCTGCTGACGCCGCGGGCCGCACCACCACATCTTCGACGCGAAGGACAGCACGCACCATGCCCAAGCCACCGCTGACCAGGCCTTCCTGGTGGGACTCCGACATCGCGCGCGACATCCTGCGGGAGCGCGTGGCCATCACCGCCGGCATCGGCGGTCTTCAGGTGCGGCTGTCGGGCGAGCCCCTGCTGCGGCGCGACAGCGCGGGCGGACTGCTCCAGTCCATCCGGGTGCGGGTGTCCAGCCGTGAGGACGGGCGCCCGCAACCGCGTGTCACAAGGGCCCGTGTCACGACCGGCGGGGGCACTCCCGTCCACTGCGAGATCCTGTCCGGCCCCGGGGACGGCATCCGCCTGCTGATCCCCGAGGTGGACGCCCCCACCCCGCTGCTGATCGAGCTTCCCGAACTGGAGGAAGGCACCCGGCTCGCGTTCGAGGCACGGCCCCAACGCCACTGGACCCTGCACCTGGTGCAGCACTCCCACCTCGACATCGGCTACACCGACCCGCAGGGCCGGGTCATGGCCGAGAGCCGCTCCTATCTCGACTCGCTCCTCGAACTGTGCCAGGACACCGACGACTGGCCGGAGCCCGCCCGGTTCCGCTGGGCCGTCGAGGGCTTCCACTCCTTCCAGGACTGGGCGGCCAACCGCCCCCGCCGCCGGATCGACAACTTCCTCGACCGCGTACGCGAAGGGCGCGTCGAACTCACGGCGATGCCGTTCAACCTCCACACGGAGACCTGCTCCACGGACGAGCTGCACGAGCTCCTCCGTCCCATGACGCAGCTACGCGACCGGCACGGCATCGACATCCGCACCGCCATGCAGACCGATGTGCCCGGACAGGTCGTCGGCCTGCCCGACGTGCTGGCCACCAACGGCATCCGCTACCTCTCCGTGGCGCACAACTGGGCCGGACGCGCCGTTCCGCACCACGTCGGCGGGCACGATCTGCCGCGGCTGTTCCGCTGGCAGGCCCCCAGCGGCAACAGTGTGCTGGTCTGGCGTACGGACACCCCGCACGGCCTGGCCTACATGGAGGGCTCCGTCCTCGGCTTCGACGAGTCCTACGACCGGGTCGACGACCTCCTGCCCGCCTACCTCAGTGCCCTGGCGGAGTTCCCCTATCCCCATGAGGGCCGCGGGATCCCCGGCTTCCCCATCCTCGACAACACCGTCACCGCCGACCCGTACCCCTGGGACGTGCTGCATCTGCGCGTGCTGGGCAAGTTCGCCGACAACGGGCCGCCCCGCCGCATCATCTCCGACACGGTGCGCCGCTGGAACGAGGAGTGGGCCTTCCCGCAGCTGCGTGCCTCACGCAATCAGGACTTCTTCGAGGACGCCGAGAAACGGGTCGGCGGCCGACTGGAGACCTATCGGGGCGACTGGAGCGACTGGTGGGTCGACGGCGTCGGGGCCGGCGCCGTCCCCCTCGCCGCCACCCGGCGCGGCCAGGCCGCCCTCGCCGAGGCCCAGACCGTGGCCGGCTACGCCCAGTTGCTGGGTGTACCCGGCAGCACGGCCGTCACCGAGACCGCACCCGCCGTCTACCGCGCGGCCTCGTTGTTCAACGAGCACACCTGGGGGGCGGGTGATCCCTGGACCCACGGCGACCACGGCCACGGATCCGGTGAGAAGCAGTGGCACTGGAAGTACTCCCAGGCCCTGCGCGCCCAGGACGACGCGGAGACCCTGCTGGACTCCGCCGCCGCACTGCTCGGCGAGGCCTTCGCCCCCCGGGCGGGCGCCCTGGCCTCCTTCTACGTGGTGAACACGTGCAGTTGGGAACGTACGGAGACGGCGCGGCTCTTTCTGCCCGAGGCCACCGTCGCCCTGACCGAGCCCGTCGAGGTCCTCGACGCCCGCACCGGTGCGCCCCTGCCCTGCACGGAGGAAGCGCAGAGCAACGAGCGTCACCGGGCGGCCGGCCGGTTCTTCCTCGTGCCCCTGGCCGACGTCCCGGCCTGCGGCAGCGTGCGCCTGGACATCGTCTCCGCCGCCCCGTCCTCCGCGGCCCCGTCCTCCGCCGACGGCGACATCGGCGGCGATATCGGCGGCGACGGCGACATCGGCGGCGACACCTCTGTGCCCGCAGAGCCGACCGTCCTGGAGAACGATCACCTGCGCGTCACGGTCGACCTGCGCCACGCCTGCATCGGCTCCATCCTCGACAAGCACACCGGCCGCGAGCTCGTCCGGCAGGACGCCGTCATCGGATTCAACGGCTACGTGTACGACGAGTACGCCACGGCCGGCGCCTTCAACCACCAGTCCAGCAAGACCGTGGCCGACGACTCGATGCACCTGCTCGCCTCGCGGAGCACCGCGCCCCCGGCGGCACTCGTCGACCGTGTCACGGACGCCACCGGCCACACGCTGACTTACGAATGCGCCCCGGCCGGCACCCGCCGCCTGCGCGTGAGGGTGCACCTTCCGCACAACGCGGCCCGCGTCGACATGGAGAACCGCGTCGACAAGACCGCGACGCTGACCAAGGAGAGCGCGTTCTTCGCGTTCCCCTTCGCCCTGGACAACCCGGCCGTGCGCATGGAGGCCACCGGCGGCGTCACCGGCACCGGGCTGGAGACCGTGCCCGGCTCGGCCACCCATATGCGTGCCGTCCGGCGCTGGATCAGCCTCAGTGACGGCACCCACCACGCCGCGCTCGCCACGATCGACAGCCCGCTCGTCCAGCTCGGCGGGATCGCGATCCCCTACGTTCCCTACCCGCAGTCGCTGCCGCGCCAGGAACCGGCCACCGTCTTCTCCTGGGTGCACAACAACATCTGGGACACGAACTTCCCCGCCCAGCAGGCCTTCGACCACGTCTTCCGCTACAGCGTCGGCTTCGCCGGCACCGGCACCGACAGCGCATCCGGTACGCCGGCACACGGAGAGCAGCTGGCCTCGCGCACGGCGGCCGTCACCGGCCACCCTCTGGTGCCGGTTCGTGCCCGCGCGGCAGCCGAGGCAGAACCGACGGCCCAGCTGCGGTTTCTGACCGTGGACGATCCTCGCGTGCGCCTGGTGGGCCTGACCGCGCCGGGCGAGGGCACCCTCATGATCCGGCTGCAGTCCCTGACCGACACCCCGGTCACCTGCCGCCTCACCACCCCGTTCGCCGTCGCGCGAGCTTTCCACACCAACTACCTCGGCCTCGCCCCCGGCGAACTCGGTCTGGAGCCGGGCGGGGGGATCGCGGTGGAGGTGCCGGCGCTCGGCACGGCGGCCGTCACCCTGCAGCTGAAGCACCGGCCGCCGGCACAGCAGCGTCAGACGGCGACGAGTTCGATGCCGAAGTAACCGCCGCCCACGGGGTACGTCTTCGAGCGGTTCCATCCCGAGGCGGTGAAGAGGGCGTCGAATTCGGCCAGGTCGCGTTCCATGCCGTTCGTCATCGTGAGCATGGCCATGTCGCCGAGGGTGGCGAAGTCGGGCCGGCCGGGTTCACCGATGACCATCTCGACGATCAGCGCGCGACCGCCCTCATTCACGGCGGACCGGCAATTGCTCAGGATGGCCGTGCACTGGGCGTCGTCCCAGTCGTGCAGGATCGTCTTCATCAGATAGAGGTCCGTCGGCGGACCTCTGCGAAGAAGTCGCCCGCCACCGCGGAGAAGCGGTCGGACAGACCACGCTTCTCGGCTTCGGCGCGTGCGCCGTCGACGACGTGCGGCAGATCGAGCACCTGCCCGATCAGCTCGGGGGCGGCCCCCATCAGCGCCAGGACGAAATCACCGTTCGAACCGCCGACGTCGACAACGGTGGACACGCCCGAGGTGGAGACAGCGGCCACGGCGCCCTGTGTCACCAGGGCGGACATCTCTCCCATCGCCACGGCACCTGGCGCTTCGCGCATCCACGCGGCATGGGCGAAGTCACCGTACCGGCCGGGCAGTTCATCGCGCGGCACAACGGCCCTCCGGTGCGGTTCGAAGTGGCACCGCGTACGACGGCGAAGGTGCTGATCCTGCCGGCCTCGCAGCTCAGGCCGCTGATCGGAGACCGCGCCGTCGTCGGTCCTGCCGACTCGGCCGAAGTGCGCCTGCTCACGGCCCACGCCAAGATCGTCAACGCGATGCTGAACGACCTCACCGCTGCCGGTGTGCAGGCCGCTCGCAACGCGCTGATCGAACTGGTCAAGGGAGTGCTTCTGCAGGCGTTCGACGACAAGGAGCCCCGGCTGGCTCCCGCGCTGGCCCAGGCGGCCAAGGACCTCGCGGACAGCCGTCTCACCGATCCTGATCTCTCCCCATCGGGCCTGGCCCGCGAACTCAAAGTCTCCGTACGGACGTTGCACCGGGCGTTCGCCGCGGCTGAGGAGTCGGTGACCGGGTATGTCCGCCGCAGGCGGCTGGAGCAGGCCCGGCTCGAACTGGAGGCGGAGGCCGGCCGGCCGAACATCTCAGAACTCGCCGCACACTGGCGATTTGCCGACAGCAGTCACTTCATCCGTGTATTCAAGAAGCAGTACGGCCAGACGCCCACCCAGTTCGTCCGGTCGATCAGGCGCAAGGCGCCCGAAAGTCCCACCACCCGGACCAGTGACGCGGATTCTTGAAGCGTCCAGATCCGGTTGTCCTGACATTGCCAGTCCCCTGGGGTTCCTGAGGTCCCTGAGGTCCCGGAAGTTCCGGAGATTCCGGAGAAAGGTGCGCCATGCGACGTGCCACCATCCTGACCCGCTTCTTCGGCGGTGCCGCACTCGTCGCGGTTGCCGTCGTGGTAAGTCTCACCCTTGTACGGCACGACCCTCCCACCCCCAGATGGGACATCATCGGGGTACTCGGGGTCGCTGCCCTGACCGCCGGCGGATGGGTGGTCGCGTGCCGGGTGGCGCCCGCGATGCGGGTCGTGCCGCCCGTGACGGCACCGGCCTCCATACCGCGCTCGCTGCGCAAACCTCCTCACGACTGGGGGCTGGCGGCGGGCACGGTGCTGACGATCGTCGCTCCGCTCGCCGTGCTGCGGTACGGATTCACTCTGTACGAGGGGCCGCTGACGGCATTCGTCGGGGTCATCGGCATAAGCTTCAGCTTCTGGCTGCTCATCTATGTCGCGACCGGCTTGCTGGGGCGCCGGCTGGGACCCCTCCAGCGTGTCCTGTGTGCGGACGCGGCCGACGGGCAGGTGCATGCCGTGCGCGTACGGATCAAGGAACCCGTCTGGACGCGGCACGAGAAGCGTGGCGACAAACCCGGCACGACCACGGCCGAGCACACGCAGTGGCTCGAGGTGTCACCGGTCGAAGGTGGCACGTCTCTGCGGGTCTACCCGATGTATCCGGCGGCCGGCGGCAACGGTCTTACGCGCACCACCACGGATCTGCTCCAGGCCGGACTCCAACTCGCCGACCATGAGGCGTGGTTGTGCCTGCCGACGCGCTGGAAGCTGATCGAGAAGCAACTTCCCGTAGCTCTCGTCGCCTCCACCGGGCACGTGGTGTGGGGCGAGCTCGCCCGCGACGCCGCCCGCCAGTACCTCGTCGCCCCCGGCAACGGCGCCCCCGTGCATCTGCACCCCACCTCTCCCGACCGGCCGAGCCTCGCTCTGCCCGGTCGCGCGAAGTTCCGCCCGGAGGTGCACGGACGTCAACTCCTCTGGCTGCTGACCGCCTGCGCACTGACCGCACCGGTTCTGCTCGGCGTCGTGGAGGGGTTCCCCGGCTCGTTGCTCTGCCTCGGCGCGGCCGTGACCGTGACGGCTTCCGGAGTGGGCGTCACCCGCCGCGTCAGTGACCTGCCCGGCGCGATCGGCTGGACAGTCCGCGAGCGCCGGGACCCGGCGATCAGGTAGCGCCGCGGGTCGTGTAGAAAGCCAGGGACTCGACGCCCCGCGATCATCACCGCCCGGTGGACACCTGCGCGTAGCTCTGAGGGGGGACAGCCCCCTGGAGAACAGCCCCCTAGAGAGCTGTCGGCAGGCCTGTTTTCAGGCCTGCGCCGCACAGCGGGACCACGGCCGTACGCGTTCCCAGGGCCCCCTCGCGCACCGCGGCCCAGCACGCCACGCCCGTCGACTCCACGTACAGGCCGTGTGACGCCAAGTCGGTCTGGGCGTGGCGGAGCTGGTCCTCCGTCGCCGTGAGGAAGGTGCCGCCGGACTCGCGTACCGCGCGCAGGATCTGGCGCGCTCTCGGCGGTTTCGGGATCGCGATGCCCTCGGCGAACGTGGGGGCCGCCGGGGTGACTCCGACCAGGTCGTCCGCGCCCTCCTGCCAGGCGTGGGCCAGCGGGGCGACGGCGGCGGACTGGACCGCGTACAGGGCGGGTCTGCGGTCGATCAGGCCCGCCGCGTGCAGTTCGGCGATGGCGAGTGCCGCGCCGAGCAGGAGCGTGCCGTTCCCGACGGGGACGACGATCACCTCCGGGAGCCGTCCGCCGAGTTCCTCCCACACCTCGTGGACATACGTCTTCGTACCGTGCAGGAAGTACGGGTTGAAGACGTGCGAGGCATAGAACGTGCCCTTCTCGTCCGCCGCCTCCCGGGCCGCCCTCGCGGCCGCCTCCCGGTCGCCCGGGACCACCTCCAGGCGGGCCCCGTGCGCCCCGATCTGCTCCAGTTTCTTGGCGGACGTGCCCTCGGGGACGTACACCGTGCACGACAGCCGGGCCCGGGCGCAGTACGCGGCGACGGCCGTGCCCGCGTTGCCGCTGCTGTCCGCGACCACCCGTTCGGGCCGCAGCCGCAGAGCCAGCTCGGCGAGCAGGACGGCCCCGCGGTCCTTGAAGGAGAGCGTCGGCATGAGGAAGTCCAGTTTGGCCGAAACCCCGTCCTTCAGCGGGACCAGCGGGGTGCGCCCCTCGCCCAGCGACACCGAGGGGGCCGACAGCGGCAGGCACTCCGTGTACCGCCACAGTGAATTCACCCTGCCGGTCAGGGACTTGAGGGTCGCGGGTGTGGGCGCGAAGTCCAGGTCCAGCGGGCCGCGGCAGACCGGGCAGCACCACGCGAGCGAGTCCGTGGGGACGCGCGTGCCGTCCACCGGGCAGAAACAATCCGGCAATGGAGTCATCTCCGCAGGTTAGATGCCCCGGTTGATGACGGGCTGTCATGACTGGGGTCGGGCACCCGCGTCACGTCGCCGCAACGACGCCGTCGGCAACGGCACACCACCCAGGACGGCCACAGCACGCGGATCGGCGGGCTCGTCCCCCACATTCCGTCCCCGTCCGTACCGCGCTTACCATGCGCTCTGTCGTACATGAGTTCCACGCCATCGGAACGCATCACCAGAACGCATCACCAGAACGCACCAGCAGAACGCATCACTCGGACGAGGAGCACGGTACTAGTGGAGATACCCCCGCCTGCCGGCCCCCAGCCTCCACAGGGGCCGCCGCCGCAGATCCCGTACGGCGCGTATCCGGGCCAGGGGCAGGGGCAGGGGCAGGGCGCGGGGCAGTATCCGCCGCAGGGGCCGGGACCGTACGGCTATCAGCCCTGGGGTCACGGCTACTCCCCGTACAACAGCCCGGCGCCCGTCAACGGGCTCGCGATCTCCGCGCTGGTGCTCGGCCTCCTGTGCTTCCTGCCGTTGGTCGGGCTGGTCCTCGGGTCCTTCGCGCTGGCGCAGATCAAGAGGAAGGGCGAACGCGGCAAGGGCATGGCGATCGCCGGGATGATCCTTTCCGGCATCGGCTCCGCGACCCTCGTGCTCGCCCTCGTCGCCGGCGCCGCGTCCGAGTTCTGGAAGGGCTTCGAGGGTGGCGCGCGCGACACGAGCGAGGGCGGCGCCGCCTTCTCCGTGAACACGGGCGAGTGCTTCGACACGCAGGGCGGCTCTCTGGAGGGCATGGCCTACGACGTCGACACGGTGCCCTGCGAGGACGAGCACGACGGTGAGGTCTTTGCCAACTTCGAGATGGAGGAGGGCGGTTACCCGGGCGACGACGCCGTCATCGAGGCAGCCGACGACAAGTGCTACACGCTTCAGTACTCCTACGCGATGGACTCCTGGGCCGTACCGGACGACGTCGACATCTACTACTTCACTCCCACACGCGACAGTTGGAGCCTCGGTGACCGCGAGATCAGCTGTCTGTTCGGCAACGTGGACGAGAAGGGCAGCCTGACCGGGTCGCTGCGTCAGGACTCGACGACCCTCGACGCCGACCAGCTCGTCTATCTGAAGGCGGCCCGGATCTTCACCGAGTCGATGGACTCGGGGCCCGAGAAGGCGTACGTCGAGGACGACCTGCCCGGGCACAAGGAGTGGGCCACCAGGGTCTCGGGTGCCATCACCGAGCAGGTCGGCCTGCTGCGCGGCCACGAGTGGCCCGCCGATGCGAAGGGACCGGTCGCCACGCTCGTCAAGGACCTGGTGTCGGCGAAGGAGGAGTGGGACGAGGCGGCGAAGACCTCCGACGCGGACACCTTCTACGAGCACTATGGCGCGGCGCTCATCCTCACCGACGCGAAGAAGACGGTCACGGCACGCAAGGCTCTGGGCCTCGCGTCGACGCCTCCGGCCTCCTACGAGGATGAGGATGAGGACGGGAACGGCGGCGGTGGCGGCGGCGAAGACGCCGGTACGGGGGGCGGCTCTGGGGGCGGTTCTGGAGGCGGTACGGGAGGCGGCGGCATCGAGGTGTGACGGCGGCGCGGAGGTGTGAGCGGTGGCCGCGGCGGGGAGGAATCGCCTGCCCAAAACCCTCCACGGCCCTACGTCATCACATCGAGTGATTCTTTGGCCTCCACTTGCCTGCTGCAACCCACGGTCGCCACCCTGTTGCTGTCTGTACAACCTGAGGGAGTGGCCAGTGACATTCGGTGAGCAGCCGGCGTATCTGCGCGTCGCAGGCGATCTTCGCAAGAAGATCGTCGACGGATCGCTGCCACCTCACACCCGGCTCCCGTCGCAGGCCAGAATCCGCTCGGAATACGGGGTCTCGGACACGGTCGCCCTGGAGGCCCGCAAGGTGCTGATGGCCGAGGGGCTGGTCGAGGGCCGCTCCGGGTCGGGTACGTATGTGCGCGAGCGCCCGGTGCCCCGCCGGGTCGCCCGCTCCGGGTACCGGCCGGACAGCGGCGCGACACCGTTCCGCCAGGAGCAGGCCGACGTAGCCGCGCGCGGTACCTGGGAGTCGCACAGCGCGCAGGCGGAGGCGAGCGGTGCCGTCGCCGAGAGGCTCGGCCTCCGGGCCGGCGAGCGGGTGATGTGCACGAAGTACGTCTTCCGGGACGCGGGCGAGGTGATGATGCTCTCCACCTCCTGGGAGCCTCTCGCCGTCACGGGCCGCACTCCGGTGATGCTTCCGGAGGAGGGCCCCCTCGGCGGTATGGGAGTGGTCGAGCGCATGGCCGCCATCGACGTGATCGTGGACAACGTCACGGAAGAGGTGGGTGCCAGGCCCGGCCTCGCCGAGGAGCTGTCGGCGCTGGGGGGCGTGCCGGGACATGTGGTGCTCGTCATCCAGCGGACGTACTACGCGTCGGGCCGGCCCGTGGAGACGGCGGACGTGGTCGTACCGGCGGACCGGTACCGGATCGCGTACCACCTACCGGTCAAGTAGGCCGTCCGGCAGGTCCGGGTCGGCAGGTGCGGGCCGTCAGGTGCGGGCGGGCAGTGCGGGCCGGTGTAATCCGGTCGTTCTGGCCGGGGGGCCGGGCCCGGTTTCCGCGCTGCTGACGCGACCCGGAGGGGGATGAGCGGGGAAGCAGGGGGTCAGAGGGAGGATCAGGGGGCGTATCCCGGCGGATGCGCCCCCTCCGTGCTGGCCGGTTGCTTACCTCATGGGTACCTCTTTGTGTAAATCCGTGTTCGCTGCGTGAAGGTTAGGCGTAGGCTCGGGCATATGCGGATTGCGGTTTCCTTGGGTGTTGGGACTGGGCGCGAACCGGGGGCAGGGAGTGGAGGGGCGCGATGAATGACGGCACGATCACACTTCCCTGGCTCGTCGTGCGACAGGACGACAACGGCAATCGCTACCGCGTCGGCAGGTACGCGACCAGGGCCGAGGCCGAGAAGATCGCGGACAGCCTCGATGGCCGCGGGCGCGAGAAGTTGTACTGGGTCGAGCGGGTCGCGCAGAACGGCGCCAGGTGACCGAGGCCAGGGGTTTCGTGTGGCTCCCGTAGGCTCCGGCGCATGACCGAACGGATCGTGGTGGGGGCCGCCGTGCTGAGCGACGGACGCCTTCTTGCCGCGCGTCGCAGTGCGCCCGCGGAGCTGTCCGGGCGCTGGGAACTGCCTGGGGGAAAGGTCGAGCAGGGGGAGAGCCCCGAGCAGGCTCTGGTGCGGGAGCTTCGTGAGGAACTCGGCGTCGAGTCGGAGCCGGTGGACCGGGTGCCGGGCGAGTTTCCCCTGAGATCGCCCTATGTGCTCCACGTGTGGACCGCCCGCCTGCTGCCTGGTTCGCCTGATCCCAAGGCCCTCCAGGACCACGACGAGCTGCGCTGGCTGACCCCCGACGAGCTCTGGGACGTCGACTGGCTGGACCAGGATGTGGCCGCGGTGCTCGAAGTCGCGCGCCGGTCCTTCTAGGAGTCGGGTCAAGGGTGCAGGCCAGGGGTTCGGATGTCGGCCGCTTCGGGTGTCGGCCGCTTCGAGTCAGCCGGTTCGGGTCGGCCGGTTCGGGTGTCACCGGCTTCGGGTCGGCCGGTTCGGGTCACAGATTCGGACCGCAGGTTCGGGACGGCCGCGGGGCGGGATGCGGCCCGGTTCCCGGTGAAGCGCTCCGTCCAGGTGTGACCATCGCAACTTCGTGCACTCGGGTCTGCGGGGTGCGATGTGCGCACCGTACGTGGGACGCTCGGCCTCGCGGGGCGCGTGTGGTGTCTGATGCGAGCGCGCAGTACGCCGTTCGTGCCACAGCACGCCCTCGCGCACGGTACTGCGCCCGGGATATCGGGTATGTGCCCATTACCCCATGAACCACATAAACCCCATGAAACCGGACATGGTCTGCTTCTGGCCTGGGAGTGATCTGCGTGATCCACACCGAGGGCGATGTCGCCGAGTGGACCTTCCCCGCGGATCCGGGTGCCGTCAGGACCGCCCGCACCGTCGTGCGGGCGCAGTTGCGTGTCTGGGGTCTCGACCCGTTGTGTGATGTGACCGCCTTGCTGGTCAGCGAGCTGGTGACCAATGCCCTGCGGCACGCGACCGGCCCCATCGGGGTGCGCCTCGTACGCCCGTCGAAACGACACGACGCCCTGCTCGTGGAGGTCTCCGACCCGTTGCCCGACCCGCCCCGGGAGCGCGCCGCCCGCCCCGATGACGAGACCGGCCGAGGGCTCCAACTGGTGGCGAACTCCTCGCGCCGCTGGGGTACCAGACCGGGCGAAAAGGGCAAGACGGTGTGGTTCGAGCTGGCCCTCCCCGGCTGATCGCGGGCCCGCCGGAAGGAGTCCCCGGGCGGTTCGGCCGGCCCCGGGTGCGGAGGGTGGCCGGGACGGTGGTTCGACGGGGTCTCTCGTGGTTAGAAGACTGGGAGTGTTTGTCGCAGCCGGTCCTAAAAGCATCGGGACCGTGCTGTGATCGTGAACACCGTGTTGTGCGGCACCGTAGTGCTGGATACTGCGGGCAGCCGCTGTCGGTGACTGGTGCCGGGCGCGGTGAGCTGGAGGGGACGGTTCGCGTGAGCGAGATACCAGCGAAGGCCACGGAGTCCGAGGACCCGTCGGGCGGCGCGATGGCTGATGCGACGACAGGCGATGGCGCCGCGCCCGCCGCGGGCAGAGCGCTGGGCGGAAGGCAGCCGGCCGGAAGGCCGGACGAGGTGTCCGGGGGTGCGTCGGGCGAGGTATCGGGGGCTGTGCCGGGCGAAATGCCGGGTGAGGCGCCCGGCGAGGTCGTGTGGCAGAGCAGCCCGCCCGGTTCGATCTACGACTACATAAAGGTCGCCTCGTTCTCGATCGGCCCCGACGGCCTCGTCGACCAGTGGAGCCTGCGCGCCCAGCAGTTGTTCGGCATCACGGTCGACCGTGCCGTGGGCATGGACCCCATCGAGGCCTTCCTCGCCGAGGACAGGCGCGACTTCGGCCAGCGGAAGATGGCCGAAGTTCTCGACGGCAAGGAGTGGACCGGTGTGGTCCCCTTCCGGCTGCCCGACCCCGAGGGCACCGGTGGTGTCACCGAGGGACTCGCCGAGGTCTACGTCATGCCGACGCGGACCGAGGAGGGCGAATGGGCCGCCGTGTGCATCGTCGTGGACGTACGCACGCTCCGCAGCATCGAGACGGACCTCGCCGCTTCGCAGGCCATTTTCGGCCAATCTCCCTTCGGGTTCCTGCTGATCGATCCGGACCTGCGGATTCGCCGCGCCAACGAGCAGTTCGCCTCGACCTTCGGTGGCACGGTCGACGACCACCGTGGCCGCACGGTCAAGGACTATCTCTCGCCGGGCGAGGCCGACCGCGTCTCGGCGATACTGCGCCGGGTCATGGAGACGGGCAACTCCGTCACCGAGATGCTGGTCACGGGCACCGTGCCCGGTTCCGCGGAGCGCCGCCACTGGTCCATCAACCTCTACCGCGTACACGGCGGTTCGGGCCGTCCGATCGGCATCGCGTGGCTGGGTACCGACATCACCGCGCGCCGCGCCGCCGCCCGTGAGGCCGCGCAGGCCCGGCGCAATCTCGCCCTTCTGAACGAGGCGGGCGCGCGGATAGGCAACTCGCTCGATCTGGAGACCACGGCGCGCGAACTCCTCGACGTGGCCGTCCCCGGCTTCTGTGACCTGGCGTCCGTCGATCTCTACCAAGGCCTCCTCGCCGGTGACGAGACCCCGCCGGGCCTCGCCGACGGCAGTGCGGACCTGCGCCGTGTCGCCTACGCCAGTGCCGTGTCCGACGCGCCCTTCGTCGGCGGACCGAAGCCCGTGAGCGTCGGCGCGGTCCACCACTTCGCCTTCAACTCCGCCTGTGCGGACGCCCTGCGCACCGCCAAGCCGCAGAGCGTCCCCGCCGAGGAGGGCGGGATGATCCAGTCCACGCTCGCGGTGCCGATGGTCGCGCACGACACAGTCGTCGGCCTGGTCAAGTTCTCCCGCACGAAGGGCAGCGAGCCGTTCGGCGAGCGCGACCGGTCGCTGGCAGTCGAGCTGGCCGCCCGGGCCGCCGTCTGTATGGACAACGCGCGCCTCTACCGCCGTGAGCACGAACGCGCCCTGATCCTCCAGCGCTCCCTCCTGCCTCCCGGCGACCCGGAGGCCTCCGGCCTGGACATCGCCTGCCGCTACCTCCCGGGGAACGCGGCCACGGAGGTCGGCGGCGACTGGTTCGACGTCATCGAACTGCCCGGCCATCGCACGGCGCTGGTGGTCGGCGACGTCATGGGGCGGGGCCTTCGGGCGGCCGTCGCGATGGGTGAACTCCGCACGGCCGTACGCACCCTGGCCCTGCTCGACCTCGAACCGGCCGAGGTCCTCTCCGCGTTGGACGAGGTCGCCCGAGGCCTCGGCACGCCAGGCGGCACCCAGCAATCTACGCGCGGTGCTCGTAAGCCCCGGGACGCGGACCTCTCCGAGGTGTATCTCGCCACCTGCGTGTACGCGGTCTACGACTCCGTCACCCGGCGCATCACGTTCGCCAACGCCGGCCATCTTCCGCCGGTCCTCGTCGAACCGGGCGAGAGCGCGCTCATGCTCGACGTACCGCCGGGGATACCGCTCGGCGTCGGCGGCGAACCGTTCGAGGAGGTGGAGGTCGACCTTCCGGAGGGCGCCCTCCTGGCGCTCTACACGGACGGCCTTGTCGAGTCCCGCGACCATCCCCTCGACGAGGGCCTGCAGGCCTTCGTGGGGGCCCTCACCGACCCCTCCGACCCTCTGGAGGACGTCTGCGACCACGTCCTCAACACCCTCGACACACACCACGGCGAGGACGACATCGCGTTGCTGTTGGCACGTGTCCAGGGGCTGCCCGCCGACTCGGTGGGCGACTGGACGCTGCCGCGCGAGCCGCGCAGTGTGGGCCGCGCACGCGAGTTCGCCCGGAACCAGCTGGTCGCCTGGGACCTGGAGCCGCTCGTCGACACGGCCGAACTGCTCGTCAGCGAACTCGTCACCAACGCCCTGCGCTACGGCGAGGGCGAGATCCGGCTCCGGCTCCTCCTCGACCGCACCCTGGTCTGTGAGGTCTGGGACGCCGGTCTCGTCCAGCCCCGGCGCCGCCGGGCCCGCGACACGGACGAGGGCGGCCGCGGACTCCAGCTGGTGGGCCTCCTCAGCGCCGCCTGGGGCTCCCGCCGCACCCCCCGCGGCAAGACGGTGTGGTTCGAACTCCCCCTGCCCAACGGCGGAAAGGGCCTCGCGGACCCGGCAGCGGCCCTGCTGAGCCTGTTCTGAGGCCCCGGGCCCCCGGAGCCCCGCCCTGACATCATCGGCGTCGAAGTAGAGCAGTGGGAGCACGTCTTCCTGCGGCAGCGCTTCCACGAGCACTACGAGGCGGCCCTGCACGCCGGGGGACTGGACGAGGACAGGCTGCGCCTCTACCGCCTGGCGATGCATCTGTCCCTCGTCGCGGGGCCGCTGCGGCTCCTCGACGAGGGCGACTTCCCGGACCCGGCGTTCATGCGGGGGATCGCGGAGCACAGCCTGGAACAGGCCCTCACCCTCCTGAAGTGCGCCTCCTGATCTTCGAGCCCAGCCAGACCAGCGGGTCGTACTTACGGTCGGCCGCCCGTTCCTTCAGGGGGATCAGCGCGTTGTCCGTGATCTTGATGCCCTCGGGGCAGACCTCCGTGCAGCACTTGGTGATGTTGCAGTAGCCGAGGCCGTGCTCGTCCTGGGCGGTCTTCTTGCGGTCCAGGCCGTTCTCGTCGGCCGCGTCCAGCGGATGCATGTCCAGCTCCGCCACCCGCATCAGGAAGCGCGGGCCGGCGAAGGCGGTCTTGTTCTCCTCGTGGTCGCGCACCACATGGCACGTGTCCTGGCACAGGAAGCACTCGATGCACTTGCGGAACTCCTGCGACCGGTCCACGTCCTCCTGCATCATCCGGTACTCACCGGGCCCGACACCGGCCGGCGGCACGAACGCGGGCACCTCCCGCGCCTTTATGTAGTTGAAGCCGACGTCGGTGACGAGGTCGCGGATCACAGGGAACGCCCGCAGGGGGGTGACGGTGATCGTCTCCTCCCGCGTGAACACCGACATCCGGGTCATACACAGCAGCCGCGGCCGGCCGTTGACCTCGGCCGAACACGAACCGCACTTGCCCGCCTTGCAGTTCCAGCGCACGGCGAGATCCGGGGCCTGGGTCGCCTGGAGACGGTGGATGATGTCGAGGACCACCTCGCCCTCGTTCACCTCGACCCCGAAGTCCTCCAGACCGCCGCCCCCGACATCCCCGCGCCACACCTTGAAGCGGGCCTCATAGCTGCTGCTCACTCGTAGAGCTCCTCTTCGGCGAGGTACTTGACCAGCTCCTCTTTCTCGAAGAGGGCGAGCAGGTCGGGGCGAATGGGTTCGGTGCTCTCCCGGACGAGGTCGATCTGGCCGTGCACCGGGTCCGTGGCCGCCAGGCCGCCGGTGGGATCGGTCAGTTGACAGAGCAGGTTGATACGCCGCCACGCCCG
Source organism: Streptomyces sp. NPDC048484 (assembly GCF_040651415.1). NCBI lineage: Bacteria > Bacillati > Actinomycetota > Actinomycetes > Kitasatosporales > Streptomycetaceae > Streptomyces > Streptomyces sp. NPDC048484. The sequence goes on along the minus strand of NZ_JBEZJY010000016.1, from coordinate 149,061 downwards.
GTCCATCCCCGGGTGGTCCTCCCGGGTGTGGCCACCACGCGACTCGGTGCGCTCCAGCGCGGCCCGCGCCACGCACTCGCTGACGAGCAGCATGTTCCGCAGGTCGAGCGCGAGGTGCCAGCCCGGGTTGAACTGCCGGTGCCCCTCGACCCCGGCCCGCCGCGCCCGCACCCGCAGGTCCGCGAGTTTCTCCAGGGCCGTCTCCATCTCCGCCTCCCTGCGGATGATGCCGACGAGGTCGTTCATCGTCTGCTGGAGCACCTGATGGAGGGTGTACGGGTTCTCCGGCGGCCGGCCGTCCGACGCGTCCGGCGCGGGCCCCTCGGCGGAGAAGGGCCGCAGCGCCTCCGCGGCGGCCGTGTCGACCTGGACCTCGTCCACGACGGGACGCTTCCCGGCGAGTCCGGCGGCGTACCGCGCCGCGTGCAGTCCGGCCCGCCGGCCGAACACCAGCAGGTCGGAGAGCGAGTTCCCGCCGAGCCGGTTGGAGCCGTGCATACCGCCCGCGACCTCACCGGCCGCGAAAAGGCCGGGCACCCCGCGGGCCGCCGCGGTGTCCGACTCGACCGCGATCCCGCCCATCACGTAGTGACAGGTCGGCCCGACCTCCATCGCCTCGGCGGTGATGTCGACGTCCGCGAGTTCCTTGAACTGGTGGTACATGGACGGCAGCCGGCGCCGGATCACCTCGGCGGGCATCCGGGTGGAGACGTCGAGGAACACCCCGCCGTGGGGCGAGCCGCGCCCCGCCTTCACCTCCGAGTTGATGGCCCGCGCCACCTCGTCCCGGGGGAGCAGTTCAGGTGGGCGCCGGTTGTGGTCCGGATCCTCGTACCACCGGTCGCCCTCCTCCTCCGACTGCGCGTACTTCTCCTTGAACACGTCCGGGATGTACTCGAACATGAACCGCTTGCCCTCGGAGTTCCTGAGCACCCCGCCGTCCCCGCGCACCGACTCCGTGACGAGGATCCCCTTCACCGACGGCGGCCAGACCATGCCCGTCGGATGGAACTGCACGAACTCCATGTTCAGCAGCGGCGCCCCCGCGAGCAGCGCCAGCGCGTGCCCGTCGCCCGTGTACTCCCACGAGTTCGACGTCACCTTGAAGGACTTGCCGATGCCTCCGGTGGAGACCACGACCGAAGGTGCCTGCAGCACGAAGAACCGGCCGGACTCCCGCTCGTAGCAGAAGGCCCCGGAGACCCGGCTGCCCTCCTTCAGGATCCGGGTGACCGTGCACTCCTGATAGACCTTCAGGCGCGACTCGTAGTCACCGGTCTCCTTGAAGTCCTCCTGCTGGAGCGACACGATCTTCTGCTGGAGCGTCCGGATCAGTTCGAGACCCGTACGGTCGCCGACGTGCGCGAGCCGCGGGTACTCGTGCCCGCCGAAGTTGCGCTGGGAGATACGTCCGTCGCCCGTGCGGTCGAAGAGGGCGCCCCAGGTCTCCAGCTCCCACACGCGGTCGGGGGCCTCCTGCGCGTGCAGTTCGGCCATCCGCCACTGGTTCAGGAACTTGCCGCCGCGCAGGGTGTCGCGGAAGTGGACCTGCCAGTTGTCGCCGGAGTTCACGTTGCCCATGGCCGCCGCGATGCCGCCCTCGGCCATCACCGTGTGCGCCTTGCCGAACAGCGACTTGCAGATCACTGCCGTACGCGCCCCGCGCTCACGTGCCTCGATGGCGGCCCGCAGGCCGGCTCCTCCGGCACCGACCACGACGACATCCCACTCCTGCCGGTCGACCACGGACATCAGAAGCACCTTTGCCTGTTAGAAGAAGGTCGGATCATCGAAGGCCCCGGACGCGACCAGGTACACGTAGAAGTCGGCTAGTGCCACGCTGATCAACGAGGCCCAGGCAAGCAGCATGTGACGGTCATTCAGTCTGCCGACCAGCTGCCAGGCCCGGTAGCGCACGGGGTGCTTGGAGAAGTGCTTGAGCTTGCCGCCGACGATGTGCCGACACGAGTGACAGGAGAAGGTGTACGCCCAGATCAGCGTGATGTTGACGAGGAACAGGAGGCTGCCGAGCCCCATGTGCCCCCACTCGTAGTTCTCGTCACGGAAGGAGAGCACCGTGTCGTACGTGAGGATCCCGGCGACCGGCACCGCCGCGTAGAAGAAGTAGCGGTGCATGTTCTGCAGGATCAGCGGGAAGCGCGTCTCGCCGGAGTACTTCTTGTGCGGCTCGGCGACCGCGCAGGCCGGCGGCGAGGCCCAGAAGCCGCGGTAGTAGGCCTTGCGGTAGTAGTAGCAGGTCAGCCGGAAGCCGAGCGGGAAGATCAGGACGAGCAGGGCGGGGGACAGGCCCCACCAGCTGCCGAAGAGCTCCCAGTTGGGGCCGTTCCTCATCGGCTCGCAGTTCTCCGCGAGACACGGCGAGTAGAACGGCGAGACGTACGGGGCGGCGTAGTAGTCGGCGTTCGAGAACGCCCGCCAGGTCGAGTAGACGACGAAGGCCAGCAGCCCGGCCGCGGTCACGGCGGGCGCCAGCCACCAGCGGTCGGTCCGCAGATGCGGGGCGGTGATCGCGGCGCGCGTACCGCTGCGTACGCCGCCGCTCTTCAGATGAGGTTCCGTACCAGTGGCCAAGGAGAGCTCCGGTCGGGGATCAGGGGGCGTGGCGGTCGCGGGAGCCGAGACCCTCGTCGTCGGAGTCCGTCCACAGGCTGTTGTCGTACGGGGTGTCGGGGATGGACACGAGGTCGGGGCGCTTCGGTTTGGCGAGGCCGGGTGCGGCCTCGCGCAACAGCGCCACGCTCTCGCGAAGGTGGTCGGCGTCGGTGCGCACCCTGCGCATCTCCAGACCGCCGCCATCCATCTGCTGTTCCAGGCGCTTCACCGACCTCACGAGATCGTCGAGGCAGCGCTGGACTGACGTCAGGTCGTCGTGCACGGACATGACTTGCCCTCACTTCCGCGGACCCATCGGCCCAAGGCAGCAACGTTCATGCGGCTGCGAGTGTCGCGCGCCACACCGGCCGGTGTGAAGGGATGTGCATGGATTGGCAGGGGCGTGCGGGTGCAGAGCCGCTCCGGCGCGGGGGCCGGGGCGTTGCGCCGCACGGGTGAGCTTCTCTGTCGCCGTCGCCGTGTCGCCGCCCGGTGGCGAATCCTTTCCTCTTCAGTGGCCGCATAGATCTGATCAACTCCAAATATCACCAAACATGATCAGACCGCCCGTTTTCACCCGTGGAGCGGCCCACCGGAGGTACCAGTCATGTCCCACGACGGCGTCGGACTGCGCACGGCGGTGCGCTCGGTCGCGTTCCTCACGGCAGGTGTCCTCGTGGTGCCCGCTCTCGCCGGGTGCAGCGAGCAGGACGAGGCCGGCAAACCCGCCGCCGGCCAGGACATCGCCTCGGCGAAGCGCGAGCGGATCACCGACGGCGGCACCGTGCGCTGGGCCGTGGACAACGTTCCGGAGACCCTCAACACCTTCCAGGCGGATGCGGACACCACCACCTCCCGGATCGCCGGCGCCACGCTGCCCGCGCTGTACCGGCTCGACGCGAACGGCCGGCCGCAGCGCAACCCCGACTACCTGGAGTCGGCGAAGGTCGTCGACCGCGAGCCCAAGCAGGTCGTGGTCTACAAGCTCAACCAGCAGGCCGTCTGGAGCGACGGCCGCGAGATCGGTGCCCCGGACTTCTCCGCGCAGTGGCGCGCCCTGTCCGGCAAGGACACCGCGTACTGGACCGCCCGCAACGCCGGCTACGACCGCATCGAGAAGATCGAACGCGGTGCGAGCGACCTTGAGGTGCGGGTCACCTTCAAGAAGCCGTACGCGGACTGGCAGTCGCTGTACTCGCCGCTGTACCCGAAGGACGTCATGGGTGCCCCGGACACCTTCAACGACGGCGCCCGCCGCAGGCTGAAGGTCACCGCGGGGCCCTTCACCGTCGACGCGATCGACCGCGAGGCCGGCGACGTCACCCTGAAGCGCAACCCTCGCTGGTGGGGCCGCTCCGCCAAGCTCGCTGAGCTGGTCCTGCGTGCCGTACCCCGGGAGAAACGTGCCGCCGCGCTCGCCGACGGCCGGCTCGACCTGGCTGAGATCGAGGCGTCCGAGGTGCGCCGCATCACGTCCGCCGGGCGGGGCGAGGCGGCGGGCAAGGGTGCACCGCTCACCCACGGCCCCGGCGCCGCCCTCACGCCGGGCAGGGCGCTGCGGTCCTGGGCGATCGCCCACGGCTCCGACGAGGAGGCGGCCGACGAGGAGATCACAGCCCGCAGGAAGCGCGTCAAGGCCGCCCTGAAGTACGCCGGCCAGCAGGCCTCCCTGCGCGGTTTCGTGGTCCGCAAGTCCCTCGAACCCGCCTTCACGCAGCTCGCGTTGAACGGCTCCGAGGGCCCGCTGGCCGACGAACGGGTCCGCCGGGCGGTGGCCCGTGCCATCGACCGCAAGAAGCTCGCCCAGGTCGTACTGAAGCCCCTGGGCCTGCCCGCCGAGCCGGTCGGCAGCCATCTCGCGCTCGCCGGGCAGCACGCGTACGCCGACAACAGCGGAGCGCTCGGCGGGCAGGACACCCAGGAAGCACAGGCCCTGCTGTCCGACGCCGGGTGGGTGGCGGGCGGACCCGTCAAGGAGAAGAAGAAGCCCAAGAAGGCGGCCGGCGCCGAGACCACCAAGAACTCGGACGACTCGGACGACGCGGATGACACGGACGGCTCCGGCGACGACGGTACGTACATCGTCGGCGAGACGGACAGCGGGACGGGCAGCGAGACGGGCAGCGGGACGGACGACAAGCCGGGCGGCAACGAGAACTCGATCGTGCTCGCGCCCACGCTGGACGAGCGCCGTGTGGCCGAGGACGACCAGGACGGCGGGAAAACCAAGAACACCAAGAACACCAAGGAGACCAAGAAGACCAAGAAGCAGGAGAAGCACCTCGCCCAGGACGGAAAGCGGCAGCTCAAGCCCGGCGGCGCCCCGGGGGCGTACGCCCCGAAGGGCACGGCTGCCCCGGCCCGCGCCGCGGCAGCACCGCTCGCCAAGAACGGCAAACCGCTGTCGCTGCGCTTCGTGCTCCCGTCGGGCCCGGGTTCGCAGTCGCTGCGGGCGGTCGGGGACCGGATCGCCCGGATGCTGGACCGCGTCGGCATCCGTACGAAGATCTCCAAGGTCGCGGACGCCAGCTACTTCAAGGACCACATCGCCTCGGGCCAGTACGACCTGGCGCTGTACTCCTGGCCCGCGTCCGCGTTCCCCGCGACCGACGCCCGCCCCATCTACTCCAAGCCGGTCCCGGCGGCGGACGGTTCCCTGAACGTCGAGCAGAACTTCACGCGGGTCGGCACCGACCAGGTGGACCAGCTCTTCGACCAGGCCATCGCCGAGCTGGACGCGGGGGAGTCCCGCTCGCTGGTCCGCAAGGCCGACGCCCGTATCTGGGCCGCCGCGGGCTCGATCCCGCTCTACCAGCGCCCGCAGCTGACGGCGGTCCGCACCAACCTGGCCAACGCGGGCGCCTTCGGCTTCCAGACCCCCATCTATGAGGACATGGGATACCTGAAAAAGGGTAAAAGCCGCAGGTGAGAGGCGCGCGTCCACCGGCGCTGCGCGCACCGGCCAGAACCCCGTCGAGCCTGAGCGGTTGCGGCCCCGTACGATGGGGTAAGGCCGTGGCACGTTTCAGCCCGGCAGGGCCCCGCGCAGCGGATGGCCGTCAACTCACTCCGGGAGAAGCGCCTCAATATGGCCACGCGCCACGACATTCGCAACGTAGCCATCGTCGCCCACGTCGACCACGGCAAGACCACCCTGGTCGACGCCATGCTCAAGCAGGCCGGTGCCTTCGCCGCGCACGCCGCCGAGTCGCTCGACGACCGCATGATGGACTCCAACGACCTGGAACGTGAGAAGGGCATCACGATCCTGGCCAAGAACACGGCGGTCAAGTACCACCCGAAGGATGGCGGCGACGTCATCACGATCAACATCATCGACACCCCCGGTCACGCCGACTTCGGTGGCGAGGTCGAGCGCGGTCTGTCGATGGTGGACGCGGTCGTCCTGCTGGTCGACGCCTCCGAGGGCCCGCTGCCCCAGACCCGCTTCGTGCTGCGCAAGGCGCTCCAGCAGCGCCTGCCGGTCATCCTGTGCATCAACAAGACCGACCGCCCGGACTCCCGGATCGACGAGGTCGTCAACGAGACCTACGACCTCTTCCTGGACCTTGAGGCGGACGAGGAGCAGATCGAGTTCCCCATCGTCTACGCGTGTGCGCGTGACGGTGTGGCGTCGCTGACGAAGCCGGACGACGGCACGGTCCCGGCCGACAGCGACAGCCTGGAGCCGTTCTTCTCGACGATCCTGTCGCACGTCCCGGCCCCCGAGTACGACGAGGAGGCCCCCCTCCAGGCGCACGTCACCAACCTGGACGCGGACAACTTCCTCGGCCGTATCGCGCTGCTCCGCGTCGAGCAGGGCCATCTGCGCAAGGGCCAGACGGTCACGTGGATCAAGCGTGACGGCACGATGTCGAGTGTCCGCATCACCGAGCTGCTGATGACCGAGGCGCTCACCCGCAAGCCCGCGGAGAAGGCCGGCCCCGGTGACATCTGTGCCGTCGCCGGTATCCCGGACATCATGATCGGCGAGACCCTCGCCGACCCCGAGAACCCGATCGCGCTGCCGCTCATCACGGTCGACGAGCCGGCCATCTCGATGACCATCGGTACGAACACCTCGCCGCTGGTCGGTCGCGGCGGCACCGGCAAGGGCGCCTCCGCGAAGGCCGCCGTCAAGGACCGCAAGGTCACGGCCCGTCAGGTCAAGGACCGCCTCGACCGCGAGCTGGTCGGTAACGTCTCGCTGCGGGTCCTGGACACCGAGCGCCCCGACACCTGGGAGGTTCAGGGCCGCGGTGAGCTGGCGCTGGCCATCCTGGTCGAGCAGATGCGCCGCGAGGGCTTCGAGCTGACCATCGGCAAGCCGCAGGTCGTCACCCAGCAGATCGACGGCAAGACCCACGAGCCCGTCGAGCGCATGACGATCGACGTCCCCGAGGAGCACATGGGCGCGGTCACGCAGCTCATGGGCGTCCGCAAGGGCCGCATGGACAACATGTCGAACCACGGTTCGGGCTGGGTGCGGCTGGAGTTCGTCGTGCCGTCCCGCGGCCTCATCGGGTTCCGGACCGAGTTCCTCACCGGCACCCGTGGCACGGGCATCGCGCACTCGATCCACGAGGGTCACGAGCCCTGGTTCGGTGTGCTGACGACCCGTAACAACGGCTCCCTGGTCGCCGACCGCGCCGGCGCCGTCACCGCGTTCGCGATGACGAACCTCCAGGAGCGCGGTGTGCTCTTCACGGAGCCCGGCACCGAGGTGTACGAGGGCATGATCGTCGGTGAGAACTCGCGCGCCGACGACATGGACGTGAACATCACCAAGGAGAAGAAGCTCACCAACATGCGGTCGGCCGCGGCCGACTCGTTCGAGGCGATCGTTCCGCCGCGCAAGCTCTCGCTGGAGCAGTCGCTGGAGTTCTGCCGCGACGACGAGTGTGTCGAGGTGACCCCGGAGTCCGTGCGTATCCGCAAGGTCAACCTGGACGCCCGTGAGCGTGGCCGCGCCGCGAGCCGCGCCAAGCACGGCTGACCCTGCCCGTACAGCCGATCCGTCCGCACGGCTGATCTCCTCCCAAGGGCCCCCAGGAGTGCGCTCCTGGGGGCCCTTGGGGGCCTCTGAGGGGTCTTCTGTGAGGCCTCGATGACGGCCCGGTGACGGCCCACTGAAGAGCCCGGTTCTCCGCACGGCGGGAAGCCGGGCCTTCGGCATGCATGTACGGCGAAACGGGCTCAGTTCGGGCAACGCCGGAAACGATGCGGTGGCGTTCGAATATCGGTCAACGCTCAATCAAGTTTCGGACACGTAAACGAAATTTTAGCGACAGATGACCGTTTTGTCGGAGTGCTGTCTCGCCTGTCAAGCGCGCGTAGGTGTCATTCTCTGCAATTTTTGCACAATATTTCGACAGTAGGGAGATCCCTATGCCTTCCGCCCTTGACGCGCGTTGACCCACTTGGTGAAAGTTCCCTGAAACCACAGAACCTGCCGGTATCTGTGCTGCGCTCAACTCTCCATCCCCCGGGGGAAGAACAAAGATGACCAGTCCAACCAAGGCTGAGGGCTCCGGGTCGTCGGCGGCCTTGGATCCCGAGCTCGCGTCGAACTCCGAGCCCGCCGAGGCCAAGAAGCTGGAAGGCCGCTCCCCCGGGCAGTTGATGTGGCACCGCTTCAAGCGTGACCGTACCGGAGTGGTCTCCGCGCTCGTAGTGATTTTCTTCTTCGCGGTCGCGGCCCTCGCTCCGGTCATCTCGAAGCTGTACGGCAAGGATCCCTACACGCTCTACGCGCAGGAGCCGGACTACCCCTTCCTGCTCGACGACTTCGCCATGCCCTCCGGCTCCTTCGGGGGGATGTCCGGCGACTTCTGGTTCGGCGTCGAGCCCAAGCTGGGGCGCGATGTGTTCACCATGCTGGTGTACGGCATGCGCACCTCGCTCTACATGGCTGTGGTCGTCACGCTGTTCAGCGTCCTGACGGGCGTGATCATCGGTATGGTCAGCGGCTACTTCGGCGGCAAGGTCGACTACTGGCTGGGCCGGATTACCGACTTCTTCCTGGCCTTCCCGCAGCAGCTGTTCTTCATCGCCTTCATGCCTGTGGTCACCGCGCTGTTCGTCTCCCCGACGGACGAGACCCCCACTTATCTGCGTGCCGTGGCGATCATCCTGGTGATGTGGTTCCTCGGCTGGATGGGCATGGCCCGTCTGGTGCGCAGCTCCGTGCTCTCCCTGCGGGAGCGGGAGTTCGTGGAGGCGGCGAAGGTCTCGGGTGCCTCTCCCGCGCGTATCGTGCGCAAGGAGATCCTGCCGAACATCGTCACGCCGATCCTGGTGCAGGGCACGTACATGCTGCCCAGTTCGATCCTCTCGATCGCGTTCCTCAGCTACGTCGGGGTGGGCTTCACGGAGCCGACGCCGGACTGGGGCCGGATGTTCGCCATCGGCTCCTCGATCTATGAGGAGGACCCCATGTTCATGTTCTTCCCGGGCATCGCCATGGTGGTCTTCGTGCTCGCCTTCAATCTTCTCGGCGACTCCGTCCGGGACGCATTCGACCCCAAGACCGGACGCTAAACGTCCATTGGTGGTGGGGGGGCTGCCACCCCCGTTCCGGTTCGACTGGTTCGACCGGATCGTCAGGCAGCACTCGTGGACAACTATCGACAGGTAGGTGCATAGGCATCATGAAGCCCATCAGAATGCGCACCATGCGCGCCATGGTCGTCGCCGTCGCGGCGGGGTCGCTGGCGCTGACCGGCTGCTCCGGCGACAGCGGCAAGGACAACTCCAAGGACGACTCCAAGTCCAAGGAAGACGCCGCCGCGCAGTCGAACCCTGTCGCCTACGGTGACGCCCAGGCGTCCAACGGTCCTGCCGAACCGGTGGCCGGTGCCAAGTCTGGCGGCACCATCAACGTGTACCAGCAGGCCGACCTGACCCACATGGACCCGGGTCAGATCTACGTCAGTGACGCCGGCCAGTTCGCCAACCTGATCCACCGCGGTCTGACGAACTTCCAGGAGGACGACAAGGGCAACCTGACCGTCGTCGGTGACATCGCCACTGACTCCGGCAAGTCGTCCGACGGCGGCAAGACTTGGACGTACACCCTCAAGGACGACATCAAGGACGAGGACGGCAACGTCATCACGTCCGCCGACGTCCGCCACACCATCGAGCGGCAGTACTCGAAGGTGATCTTCGACGGTCCGACCTACGTCCAGACCTGGCTCTCGGGCGCCGGCTACCGCAAGGCACTGCCCGACGGCCCGTACAAGGGCAAGCACCTCCCGGACTCCGTCCTGGAGACCCCGGATGACAACACGGTCGTCTTCCACTTCAAGGCCGCCCAGCCGGACCTCCCGCAGGCCCTGGCCATGGCCGGTTACGCCATCGTGCCCGAGAAGCAGGACACGAAGGCGAAGTACGACAAGGCCCCGGCGGCGCTCGGCCCGTACAAGCTCTCCGAGTACAAGGCCGGCAAGACCCTGAAGCTCGTCAAGAACGACCAGTGGGACGAGAAGACGGACTCGGTGCGCCACCAGTACGTCGACGGCTACAACTTCACCAACACCATCGACCAGGAGAGCCAGACCAAGCGTCTGATCGCCGACCAGGGCGAGGCCAAGAACGCCATCCAGTTCACGGACTCGGTGGCCCCGACCCAGATGTCGACGGTCATCGGCAACCCCGACGCGAAGAAGCGCACCATCCAGGGCTACCAGGTCTACGTCTGGTCACTGACCTTCAACCTCGACAGCGCCAAGATGAAGGACAAGAAGATCCGGGACGCGATCAGCTACGCGATCCCGAACCAGTCCATGGTGCAGGCCGACGGCGGCCGGTACGGCGGCGAGGTCGCGGGCGGTCTGCTGGCCCCGACCCTGCCGGGCTTCGACCCGAAGTACGACCCGTTCGGCAAGCTGAAGAAGCCCAACGGTGACCCGGCAAAGGCCAAGAAGCTCCTGGAGGAGGCCGGCTTCAAGCAGGGCACCAAGCTCAGCTACGCCTACTCCAACACCCCGCGTGGCCAGGCCCAGATGGTCATCATCAAGAACGCGCTGAACAAGCTCGGCTTCGACATCCAGGCCAAGGAGATCGGCCGCGACACCTTCTATGAGCAGGTCGGCAAGCTGAAGAACCCGTACGACCTGTACATGACCGGCTGGGGCCAGGACTGGCCGTCCCCGTCCACGGTCATCACCCCCGTCTTCGACGGTGATCAGGTCGCCGACGGCTCCCCGAACTACTCGCACATCGCCGACCCGAAGGTCGACGGCCTCATCAAGAAGGCGTTGACGGAGAAGCCGGAGCAGGCCGCCAAGACCTGGGAAGAGGCCCACCACGCCATCGTGGAGGACACCAACCCCAGCGCCCCGGTCTACTACTCCAAGCAGATGCAGCTCCACGGTTCGAACATCGGCGGTGCCCGGTTCAGCACGGAGTCGAGCTACGTCGACATCAACGACCTGTTCCTGAAGCAGCCGTAACCGAGCAGCCGTAACCAAGCAGCCGTAGACCGTCAGCTCGGCTGATCCGCGGGGGTGTGCGCCAGGCGGAGCGCACCCCCGCGGACGGTGTCCCCCTCCTGCCGCCGCGTTCCGAAGAGAGCACCCACCCGCCATGCTTCAGTTCCTCATCCGCAGGCTGAGCGGCGCCGTCGTGATCATGTTCCTGATCGGCGCCTTCACGTTCTTCTTGTTCTATACGATCCCTCAGGACTTCGCGCAGCTGTCCTGCGGCAAGAACTGCTCCCCCGAGAACATCGCGGTCATCCGCGAGAACCTCGGCCTGGACAAGCCCATCACCACCCAGTTCTGGGAATTCATGGTGGGCATCGTGTCCGGCCGTGACTTCCCGCAGGGACACTGCTCCGCCCCGTGTCTGGGTGTCTCGTTCAACAGCGGCAACTTCGTGTGGGACTCCATCATGGACCGCTTCCCGCTGACGCTCTCGCTGACCATCGGCGGCCTGGTGATCTTCCTGCTGTTCGGCCTCGGTACGGGTCTGATGGCGGCGTGGAAGCGCGGTACCGTCCTCGACAAGCTGGTCAGCGGCTCCTCGATGGTGCTCAGCTCGTTCCAGATCTACTTCCTGGGTCCCATCGTCCTCAGCATCCTCGTCTACAACAGCGGCTGGATGGAGAGTCCCGAGTACGTGCCGTTCACGGACGACCCGGGCGGGTGGTTCGTGGGCATGCTGATCCCCTGGGCCGTGATGGCCACCATCTTCACCGCCCAGTACACGCGTATGGCCCGCTCGACGATGATCGAGCAACTGCAGGAGGAGCACGTCCGCACCGCGCGCGCCAAGGGCATGCGACAGCGGTACGTCTTCTTCCGCTACGCCTGGCGCGGTTCACTCATCCCGATCGTCACCATCATCGGCATGGACCTCAGCGCGCTCCTCTCGGGCGCGGTGGTCACGGAGTTCACCTTCGACCTCGCCGGTATCGGGCGTCTCGCGGTCGAGGGCTCCCTGAGCAAGGACCTTCCGCTGACGATGGGCGTCATGCTGTTCGGGGCCTTCTTCATCCTGATCCTGAACATCATCGTGGACCTCGCCTACGCCTACATCGACCCGCGCGTGCGCCTCGCCTAGGAGAAATACCGTGACCACACTGACCAAGACCGAAGGCGAGAAGGCCCCGGGCGGGCCGGAGGCCTTCCTCTCGGTCCGCGACCTGCGCGTGCGGTTCTCCACAGAGGACGGCATCGTGAAGGCCGTCGACGGACTCTCCTTCGACGTAGAGCGCGGCAAGACCCTGGGCATCGTGGGTGAGTCGGGATCGGGCAAGTCCGTCACCAACCTGACCGTCCTCGGTCTGCACAACCCCAAGACCGCCACCGTCGAGGGCGAGATCGTCCTGGACGGCAAGGAACTGGTCACCGCGACCGAGAAGGAGATGGAGAAGCTTCGCGGCAACAAGGTCGCGATGATCTTCCAGGACCCGCTGACCGCGCTCTCGCCGTACTACACGGTGGGCCGGCAGATCGCGGAACCCTTCATGAAGCACACCGGCGCCTCCAAGAAGGAGGCGAAGGCGCGTGCCGTCGAGATGCTCGACAAGGTCGGCATCCCGCAGCCCGCGATGCGCTTCTACGACTACCCGCACCAGTTCTCGGGCGGTATGCGGCAGCGCGCGATGATCGCGATGTCCCTGATCTGCAACCCCGACCTGCTGATCGCGGACGAGCCGACCACGGCCCTGGACGTGACCGTCCAGGCCCAGATCCTGGACCTGCTCAAGGATCTCCAGCAGGAGTTCGGTTCGGCGATCATCTTCATCACCCACGACCTCGGCGTCATCTCCAAGATGGCCGACGACCTGCTGGTGATGTACTCGGGCCGGGCCGTGGAACGCGGCAGCGTCCGCGAAGTGCTGCGCGCGCCCCAGCACCCTTACACCTGGGGCCTGCTGAGCTCCATGCCGCGACTCGGCGGTGACACGGCGCAGGCGCTCACCCCGATCCCGGGGACACCGCCCAGCCTGCTGAACCCGCCGTCCGGCTGCCCGTTCCACCCGCGGTGCGGCTTCACGTCCGAGGTCGGCGGCAACCGCTGCTCCGGCGAGCGGCCGGAGCTGCCCGCAGGCCGCGGCGCCGCCTGTCACCTGGGCGACGACCAGAAGTCGACCCTTTTCCTCGAGCAGATCAAGCCCCGGCTGGGCTAGGGAGAACGACACATGAGCGACAAACTCACCCTGCCGAAGCCGCAGGGCCCGGTGGACGGAGCCAGCGAGACGCTGCTCTCCGTCGAGGGCCTGACGAAGCACTTCCCGATCTACGGTGGCTTCCCGATCAAACGCAAGGTCGGAGCCGTTCAGGCCGTCGACGGGATCGACCTGACCATCGGAGTCGGCGAGAGCGTCGGCCTGGTCGGCGAGTCCGGCTGCGGCAAGTCGACGACCGGCCGCCTCATCACCCGCCTCCTGGAGCCGACGGCCGGCAAGATCACCTATGCGGGCCAGGACATCTCGCACGCCTCTCGCCGGCAGATGGCGCCGGTGCGGTCCGAGATCCAGATGATCTTCCAGGACCCGTACTCGTCGCTGAACCCGCGGCAAACAGTCGGCACCATCATCAAGTCGCCGATGGAGGTCAACGGGATCAACCCGAAGGGCGGCATCGAGAAGCGCGTACACGAGCTGCTGGAGCTCGTCGGTCTCAACCCCGAGCACTACAACCGCTTCCCGCACGAGTTCTCCGGGGGGCAGCGCCAGCGCATCGGGGTGGCCCGCGCCCTGGCCCTGAACCCGAAGCTGATCGTGGCGGACGAGCCGGTCTCCGCGCTGGACGTGTCGATCCAGGCGCAGGTCGTCAACCTGCTCCAGAAGGTCCAGGAAGAGATGGGCATCGCCTTCCTCTTCATCGCCCACGACCTGGCGATCGTCCGGCACTTCTCGCGGCGCCTCGCGGTGATGTACCTCGGCAAGATCGTGGAGGTCGGCGACCGCGACTCCATCTACAACCGGCCGCGTCACCCGTACACCCACGCCCTGCTGTCGGCCGTCCCCGAGGTCACGCTCGACGACGAGACCGAGGACCGGGAGCGGATCCGGCTCTCCGGTGACGTCCCCTCGCCGATCCACCCGCCGTCCGGCTGCCGCTTCCGCACCCGTTGCTGGAAGGCGCAGGACAAGTGCGCGACGACGGAGCCGCCGCTGGTCCAGATCTCCGGAAACCGTGAGGGCCACCTGACGGCGTGCCACTTCCCGGAGAACCCGACGACCGAGGCCCGCGACGAGGACATCGTCCTCGACCCGGCGCTCGCGGCGCTGGAGAGCGAAGCGGAGTAGTTTCTCGAACGCCGGAGGGGCCGAGGTACCTCGGCCCCTCCGGCGTTCGAGAACGAGGCTGTCCAGGTGCCGGCCGCATCGGGTCGAAAACCGTTCGACATCCCCCGGGGCGTCCGTGAAGTTCCCGGTCCATGACCTGAACCGGCACACACCCCCCGGCGACGACTTCCGACGAGACTCCTGGAGGCGCCGGGTGAACCCCGCCATCCACAGCATCACCTTCGACTGCACAGGCGACCCGTACGATCTCGGGCTGTTCTGGAGCGAGTTGCTCGGCCGGCCGCTGGCCGACGACGACAAGCCCGGTGACCCGGAGGCGCTGATCCAGGACCCCGACGGCGGTCCGCGCCTGCTCTTCGTCAGGGTCCCGGAGGGCAAGACGGCCAAGAACCGTATCCACTTCGACCTGCGGCCGACGGGGCGTACCCGGGCGGCGGAGGCCGAGCGGGCGATCGCGCTCGGCGCGCGGCTGATCGCGGACCGGACGCGGCCGGACGGCGGCGGCTGGTTCCTCCTGGCGGACCCTGAGGGCAACGAGTTCTGTGTGGAGCGGGGTGAGGCGGACCACGCGCGGACACCCGACAGCGCGGCGCCCGAGGAGGAGCCTTCCCTGGTCCCGGCTCTGGGTCTGGGCCTGCGACTGGAGAAGGTCACCCCCGACAACGTCGAGGCAGCCATCGCCCTGAAGGTGCGCCCCGACCAGGAGCGCTTCGTCTCCTCGGTCGTGAAGTCCCTCGCCGAGGCCTACGCACAGCCGCAGCCCGGGACCGCCTGGCCCCGGCTGGTCTACGACGGTGATGAGCTCGTCGGTTTCGTCATGGCCTTCTTCGACGTCCGCTTCGACCCCGACAACCCGGAGGACCGGCCCCGCTCCGGCCTGTGGCGTCTCAACATCGCCGAGGGCAGGCAGGGGCGCGGATACGGGACCTTCGCCGTGCGCGCGGTCTGTGAGGAGATCCGCCGCCGTGGCCGCTCCCGGCTCGTCACGGTCACCTGGGAGGAGGGCGAGGGCAGCCCCGAGCCGTTCTACCTGAGCCTCGGCTTCCGCCGTACAGGGGAGACGAGCGGCGACCAGATCGTGGGGGAGCTGGACCTGGACGTCTGACGGCAACGAGTTCTGTGCGGAGCGGGGGGAGGGGGGAGTCGGACCGACCCGTCAGCTCTCGCTGTTTCCGGCTCTGCCGTAGCGGCGGAAGGCCCCGGTCTCCACCGTCCAGGGGCCGAACGGCACCGAATCCCCGAAGATGTACGGGTCCTTGTTCTGGTACCGGTCTTTGCACGGGGCCGAGTGCACCTCGATCGTGCCGGTGCGCGGGTCGACGATCATGTAGTGGCCGATGCCCATCGCCGGATAGTCGGCGAGCTTCTCGATGTAGTCGTTGTGCGGGTTGGACGGCGAGACGATCTCGACCACTGCCAGCACCTGCGTCGCGTCGACGGCGAGACCCTCTTCGTCGAGCACCTCCTCGGGGATGACGACCGCGTCCGGGCGCCGCATGCGGTCGATCGGCGGGTGCTCGATGTAGAGGCCGTTCGCACAGATGTAGCCGGCGTGGGTGGCGGGGAGCTGTTCGTCGAGCTGGTTCCGGATGCGGCGGACCGCGCCCTCGTGGCGCTTGGACGGGCTCGTCATGGCGAGAAACGGCCCCGAGGGGCCGATCTCGACGATCCAGGCCCCCTCAAGATGCTCGGCGTACCCCGTGAGCTCCTCGGCGATCGCGCGCATCTTCGCGACTCCATGGCGCCAGGGTAGGCGTCCGGTCGGCCGAGGGAGCGGTGGTCAGCGCCTCCGGCCACCGCCATGGGGACGCCCGGTCGTGTCGCTCCCTACGTGCATCCGGACGGCATCCCCACCCGTGTGGGTCGGTCAATGTGCGCTATGTGAGTTATGCACAGATATTGGGCGCAAAGGTACCGGCTTCGGCGCCGGAGTCGAAGCGCACCGATGAGGAGGCACTCCATGCGTGGAGCCACGCACGCCAGATGGGTCGTATGCGCGACGGCGGCAGCCCTCGCCGCGACGGCCTGCGGGGGCGGGGGCGGGGGCGGCGACAGTGGCGGTGGCGGTGACGGCTCCGGGATCGTCAGTTCCTCGTGGGGCGACCCTCAGAACCCCCTGGAGCCGGCCAACACCAATGAGGTGCAGGGCGGCAAGGTCCTCGACATGCTCTTCCGCGGTCTCAAGCGCTACGACCCGAAGACCGGCAAGGCGGGCGACATGCTGGCCGAGAAGATCGAGACCTCGGACTCGCAGAACTTCACCGTCACCGTCAAGGACGGCTGGACGTTCAGCAACGGAGAGGCCGTCAGCGCCAAGTCGTTCGTGGACGCCTGGAACTACGGCGCCAGCCTCAAGAACAACCAGAAGAACGCGTACTTCTTCGGGTACATCGACGGCTACGACAAGGCCCACCCGGAGGACGGCGGCAAGCAGACGGCCGACACCCTGAGCGGCCTGAAGGTCACCGGCGACCGCACCTTCACCGTCAAGCTCAACCAGAAGTTCTCGACCTTCCCCGACACCCTCGGCTACGCCGCCTTCGCGCCGCTGCCCAAGGCCTTCTTCGACGACCACGCGGCCTGGCTGAAGAAGCCCGTCGGCAACGGCCCGTACACCGTCGACTCGTACGCCAAGGGCTCGGCGATGAAGATGCGCAAATGGGACAAATATCCGGGCGAGGGCAAGGCGCAGAACGGTGGGGTGGACCTCAAGGTCTACACCGACAACAACACCGCCTACACGGACCTGATGGCCGGCAACCTCGACCTCGTCGACGACGTGCCCGCCGCCCAGCTCAAGAACGCCAAGAGCGACCTCGGCGACCGGTACATCAACACGCCCGCCGGCATCATCCAGACCCTCGCCTTCCCGTTCTACGACAAGAACTGGGACAAGGAGGGGATGGAGAAGGTCCGCACCGGGCTGTCCATGGCCATCAACCGCAAGCAGATCACCGAGACGATCTTCCAGAAGACCCGCACCCCCGCCACCGACTGGACCTCGCCCGTCCTCGGCGAGGCCGGCGGCTTCAAGGAGGGGCTGTGCGGTGACGCCTGCGAGTACGACCCCGACCAGGCCAAGAAGCTGGTCAAGGAGGGCGGCGGGCTGCCCGGCGGCCAGGTCAAGATCTCGTACAACGCGGACACCGGCTCCCACAAGGAGTGGGTGGACGCCCTCTGCAACTCCGTCAACAACGCGCTCGACAACGACAAGGCCTGCGTCGGCAACCCGGTCGGCACCTTCGCCGACTTCCGCAACCAGATCACCCAGTCCAAGATGTCGGGCCCCTTCCGGGCCGGCTGGCAGATGGACTACCCGCTGATCCAGAACTTCCTGCAGCCGCTGTACTACACCAACGCCTCGTCCAACGACGGCAAGTGGACCAGCAAGGAGTTCGACGACCTCGTCGACAAGGCCAACGCGGAGACCGACCAGGCCAAGGCCGTCAGCCTGTTCCAGCAGGCCGAGGAGGTCCTGCGGGACGACATGGGCGCCATCCCGCTCTGGTACCAGAACGGCAGCGCCGGCTACTCGGACCGGATCACGAACGTGGCGCTGAACCCGTTCAGCGTGCCCGTCTACAACGAGATCAAGGTCAGCTGAGCCACGGGGGCGCGCACTTCAGCAAGAAGGCAGGCACGCGCCCCCGTCTACCTCCGGAGCCCTCATGGGACGGTATGTGATCCGGCGTCTGCTGCAGATGATCCCGGTCTTCATCGGCGCCACCCTGTTGATCTTCCTGATGGTGAACGTGATGGGTGACCCCATCGCGGGCCTCTGCGGCGACCGGCAGTGCGACCCTGCGACGGCGACCCAGCTGCGCAAGGAGTTCGGCTTGGACAAGCCCGTGTGGCAGCAGTACGCGACCTACATGGGCAACGTCTTCACCGGCGACTTCGGCACCGCGTTCAACGGGCAGGAGGTCACCGAGCTGATGTCGACCGCCTTCCCGGTCACCATCCGGCTCACCGTCATCGCGATCCTCTTCGAGATCGTCATCGGCATCGCACTCGGCGTCGTCACCGGACTGCGCCGCGGCCGGCCCGTCGACACCGGCGTCCTGCTGGTCACCCTCGTCGTCATCTCGGTACCGACCTTCGTCACCGGCCTGCTGCTCCAGTTGCTGCTCGGCGTCAAGTGGGGCTGGATCAGGCCGTCCGTCTCCTCGGAGGCCCCCTTCGACGAGCTGATCGTGCCGGGCCTGGTCCTCGCGTCCGTCTCCCTCGCCTATGTGACCCGCCTGACCCGGACGTCCATCGCCGAGAACCGGCGCGCCGACTACGTCCGTACGGCCATCGCCAAGGGCCTGCCCCGGCGCCGCGTCATCACCAGGCATCTGCTGCGCAACTCGCTGATCCCGGTGGTCACCTTCATCGGCACCGACATCGGCGCGCTGATGGGAGGCGCGATCGTCACCGAGCGGATCTTCAACATCCATGGCGTCGGCTTCCAGCTCTACCAGGGGATCCTGCGCCAGAACACGCAGACCGTCGTCGGCTTCGTGACCGTCCTCGTCCTCGTCTTCCTGGTGGCCAACCTGCTGGTCGACCTGCTGTACGCCGTACTCGACCCGAGGATCCGCTATGCCTGAGCCGACGCCGCCGGAGCAGCCGACGCCGCCCGACCGGCCCATGCCGCCGGGGCCGCACCTGTCGGGCAAAGGCCACGCCCCGGAGGACGGTGCCATCGCCGCGACGGGCATGGGCGGCGCGATGGACCTCGCCACGGAGGGGGGCGCCTCGCTCGGGAAGACTCCGGCGGGATCGGACGGCACCGGCCCGCAGGACAGGGCCCGCTCCCTCTGGTCCGACGCCTGGCGCGACCTGCGGCGCAACCCCGTCTTCATCATCTCGGGGCTCGTCATCCTCTTCCTGGTCGTCATCTCCCTGTGGCCCTCGGCGATCGCCTCCGGCAACCCCCTCAAGTGCGACCTCGCCAAGTCCCAGGAGGGCTCGCAGCCGGGCCACCCCTTCGGCTACAACGGCCAGGGCTGCGACGTCTACACGCGCACGGTGTACGGGGCCCGGGTCTCCGTCACCGTCGGCGTGTGCGCCACGCTCGGGGTGGCGCTCCTCGGCTCGGTGCTCGGCGGACTCGCCGGGTTCTTCGGCGGGGTGTGGGACGCGATCCTCTCCCGGATCACCGACATCTTCTTCGCGATCCCCGTCGTCCTCGGCGGTCTGGTGCTGCTGTCCGTCGTCACCAGCTCCACGATCTGGCCCGTGATCGGCTTCATGGTGCTGCTCGGCTGGCCGCAGATCTCCCGTATCGCCCGCGGGTCGGTCATCACCACCAAGCAGAACGACTACGTCCAGGCCGCCCGCGCGCTGGGCGCCTCCAACTCCCGGATGCTGCTGCGGCACATCACACCCAACGCGATTGCCCCGGTCATCGTCGTGGCGACCATCGCGCTCGGTACGTACATCTCGCTGGAGGCGACCCTCTCGTTCCTCGGTGTCGGGCTGAAGCCGCCGACGGTGAGCTGGGGCATCGACATCTCCTCGGCGTCCCAGTACATCCGTACGGCTCCGCACGCCCTGCTGTGGCCGGCCGGGGCGCTGGCCGTCACCGTCCTCGCGTTCATCATGCTCGGCGACGCGGTGCGCGACGCCCTCGACCCGAAGCTGAGGTGACCGACGTGCTGCTCGAAGTGCGCGACCTGCACGTGGAGTTCAGAACCCGGGACGGGGTGGCCAAGGCCGTCAACGGTGTCACCTACGGCGTGGACGAGGGCGAGACGCTCGCCGTGCTCGGCGAGTCCGGCTCCGGCAAGTCCGTGACCGCGCAGGCCGTGATGGGCATCCTCGACACCCCGCCCGGGAAGATCACCGCGGGAGAGATCCTCTTCCAGGGCCAGGACCTCCTGAAGTTCAAGGAGGCGGACCGGCGCAAGGTCCGCGGCGCCCAGATGGCGATGATCTTCCAGGACGCGCTGTCGTCCCTGAACCCGGTGCTCAGCGTCGGCGCCCAGCTCGGCGAGATGTTCACGGTCCACCGAGGGATGTCCAGGAAGGACGCGAAGGCGAAGGCCGTCGAACTGATGGACCGGGTACGCATCCCGGGCGCGGCCTCCCGCGTGGGTGACTACCCCCACCAGTTCTCCGGCGGTATGCGCCAGCGCATCATGATCGCGATGGCGCTGGCCCTCGAACCCGCCCTGATCATCGCCGACGAACCCACCACCGCCCTCGACGTCACCGTCCAGGCCCAGGTCATGGACCTGCTCGCCGAACTCCAGCGCGAGCTCAACATGGGCCTCATCCTCATCACCCACGACCTCGGCGTGGTCGCGGACGTCGCCGACCGGATCGCCGTGATGTACGCGGGCCGGATCGTCGAGTCCGCCCCGGTCCACGACATCTACAAGGCCCCGGCGCACCCGTACACGAAGGGCCTCCTGGAGTCGATCCCACGGCTCGACCAGAAGGGCAAGGAGCTCTACGCGATCAAGGGCCTGCCGCCGAACCTGATGCACATCCCGCCGGGCTGCGCCTTCAACCCGCGCTGCCCGATGGCCCGGGACGTCTGCCGGACCGACGTACCGCCGCTGTACGAGGTGACCGGGTCGACCGGGGCGACCGAGGTGGCCGGGGTGGCCGAGGCGGGCCCGAACCGCAGGAGCGCCTGCCACTTCTGGAGGGAGTGCCTCCATGGCTGAGTCTGTTGAACCCGCTGAGCCGATCCTTCAGGTGCGGGGCCTGGTCAAGCACTACCCGCTCACCCAGGGCGTCGTCTTCAGGAAACAGGTCGGCGCGGTGAAGGCCGTCGACGGAGTCGACTTCGAACTCGGCGCCGGAGAAACCCTCGGCATCGTCGGCGAGTCCGGCTGCGGCAAGTCGACGGTCGCCAGAATGCTGGTCAACCTGGAACGGCCGACTGCGGGCGAGATCAGGTACAAGGGCGAGGACATCACCAAGCTGTCCGGCCGCGCCCTGAAGGCCGTACGCCGCAACATCCAGATGGTCTTCCAGGATCCGTACACCTCGCTCAACCCCCGGATGACCGTCGGCGACATCATCGGGGAACCGTACGAGATCCATCCCGAGGTCGCGCCGAAGGGCGACCGGCGCAGGCAGGTTCAGGACCTGCTGGACGTGGTCGGGCTCAACCCCGAGTACATCAACCGCTATCCGCACCAGTTCTCCGGCGGCCAGCGCCAGCGCATCGGCATCGCGCGCGGCCTCGCCCTGCGTCCCGAGATCATCGTCGCGGACGAGCCGGTGTCGGCCCTGGACGTGTCCGTACAGGCGCAGGTGATCAACCTGATGGACCACCTCCAGAGCGAGTTCAGTCTGTCGTACGTCTTCATCGCGCACGACCTGTCCATCGTGCGCCACATCTCGGACCGGGTCGGTGTGATGTACCTCGGCCGGATCGTGGAGACCGGCAGGGACGCCGAGATCTACGACCACCCGACGCACCCCTACACCCAGGCGCTGCTGTCCGCCGTGCCCGTCCCGGACCCGGAGGCCCGTGAGCACCGGGAGCGGATCATCCTCTTCGGCGACGTGCCCTCACCGGCGAACATCCCCTCCGGCTGCCGCTTCCGCACCCGCTGCTGGAAGGCCGCGGAGCGGTGCGCGATGGAGGTCCCGCTGCTCGCGGTGCCCGCGGCGTTCCGGTACGAGGCCGGTCCGGCCGCCCATGACTCGGCCTGCCACTTCGCCGAGGAGAAACAGGTCGTACCGCCCGAGGAGCCGCCGGGCGGGACTCCGGGCAGGACTCCGGGCAGGGTCCCGGGTAAAACTCCGGACGAGCCGACCGACGAGCTGAAATAGGATGACAAACACGCATCAACTTCGTTAACAAGCAGGCAACTTGGCCGACCCGGCACCGATATACGGACGCGCCACTCTGAACAGCGTACGGCCGTGCGGGTGCCGTGGACCGGCCGGGGAGCGCCATGTCTCCCCGGCCGGTCGCCATGTGTACGCGGTTCCGTCCGCCGATCCCCGCGCGGTTCCGTACCCCGATCCCCGCGCCGTTCCGTACCCCGATCCCCGCGCCGTTCCGTGCGCCGATCCCTGGGCCGGTTTTTCTACCGCAGTCCGAGCGACCGCTTCAGGAAGTCCACCTGGAGCAGCAGCAGGTTCTCGGCGACCTGCTCCTGCGGGGTCATGTGCGTGACCCCGGAGAGCGGCAGCACCTCGTGCGGGCGGCCCGCGGCCAGCAGCGCGGACGACAGCCGCAGCGAGTGCGCGACGACCACGTTGTCGTCGGCGAGACCGTGCACGATCATCATGGGCCGCGCCGGTTCGGCGGCCTCCACGAGGCCGTTGTCGTCGATCAGCGAGTTCGCGGCGTACACCTCGGGCTGCCGGTTCGGATCGCCCAGATACCGCTCCGTGTAGTGGGTGTCGTACAGCCGCTGGTCGGTGACCGGCGCGCCCAGCACGCCCGCGTGGAAGACGTCGGGGCGGCGCAGCACCGCGAGCCCCGCGAGATAGCCGCCGAACGACCAGCCGCGGATCGCCACCCGGGTCAGGTCCAGCGGGAAGCGCTCGGCGAGTGCCTGGAGGGCGTGGATCTGGTCGTCCACGGCGATTGCCGCCAGATCGTTCTTGATCGCCTTCTCCCAGGCCGGCGAGCGGCCCGGCATGCCCCGTCCGTCCGCCACGATCACGGCGAACCCCTGATCCGCGAACCACTGTGGAGTGAGGTACGCGTTGTGTGCGGCCAGCACGCGCTGCCCGTGCGGACCGCCGTACGGGTCCAGCAGAACCGGAAGAGGACCATCCGTGTAATCCGTGGGGAGCACAACGGCGCACGGCACCCGGCGCGCACCCGCTTCCGTGAGGTGCACGCGCGGGCTCATTCCGGGGTGCTCGGCGTACGAGGCCACTGTCACCGGCTCCGCCCGGCCTCCGGCCCGGTGGCCCCCCGCCTCCTTCCGGTCGCTGTCGCGCACCACCTGGACCTGGGTTCCCGGCCGTTCGGGAACGGCCGACAGGAGCACGGTCACGCCGCCCGCCCGCACCGCCGAGTGCACGCCGGGCTCCTGCGAAATCCGTTCCATGCCCAGGTCGTTGACCCGGTAGACGTGTACTTCCCCGGTTTCCGCGTCGGCCGCCGCCAGGCCGGCCGACGCGGAAACGAGTACATCGCCGTCCGACACGTCCAGCACGGCACGCACCTGCAACTGCGGTCCCGTCAGCGGGCGTTCGCCGACCGCCAGCACCCGCGCCCCGCCCTCGTCGGCGATCCGTACGAGCTGTCCGCTCGGGCTCCAGCTCGGCACACCGGGGAAAAGATCAAGCCATTGTGGATCTTCGTCCGCGTGGACCATCCTGGTCACCCCGGTGTCCGGGTCGACGGCCAGATAAAGCTGGCTCGTCTGGTCCCGCGCCTGCACGAGCAGCAGCGGTGCTCCGGCCGCTGACCAGTGCACTCGCGCCAGATAGGGGTAGCGGGCCCGGTCCCACAGAACCTCCGTGCGCGCCCCGTCGAGCCCCAGCACGAAGAGCCGTACGTCCGCGTTGTCGGTTCCGGCCACCGGGTAGGCGACCTGCTGCGGCTCGTGCCCGGGATGCGCGGGGTCGGAGATCCACCAGCGGCGTACGGGGGCGTCGTCGGCCCGGGCGACGAGCAGCCGGTCCGACGCCGGCGACCACCAGAAGCCACGCGAACGGCCCATCTCCTCGGCCGCGATGAACTCGGCGAGCCCGTAGGTGACGGTGTCCGACTCGGGCTTCGCGAGCGCCCTGTCCTCCTCGCCCTCGGCTCCGACGACCCGCAGGGCGCCCCCGGCGACGTACGCGACGAGCCGTCCGTCGGGGGACGGGCGGGGGTCGAGGACCGGCCCTGGAACCCGCAGCTCACGTGCCGTTCCGGCCCTCAGTTCGGCGGTGAAGAGCCGCCCTGACAACGCGAAGGACGCCAACTCCACGGCCGCGTCGGTGGCGTAGCCGACGATGCCCGCGCCACCCTCGCGACTGCGCTCGCGCCGTGCCCGCTCCGCCGCCGAGAGCCGTTCCGACGAGCCTCCGAGCAGCGCCCCCGGGTCGGCGGCCGGGCGCTCCTTGCCGCTCGCCACGTCGAGGACCCACAGCTGGTTCGCCCGGTCGGTGCCGGACGAGGACCGCAGGAACACGACACGCGAACCGTCGGGGGCCACGGTGAACGCACGGGGCGCGCCGAGGGTGAAGCGCAGGGTACGTGCCTGCCGGCGTGGAAAGGACAGAGGCTCGGTCGTCATGCTCCGACCATATTGGCCATGCGCCCCCTTGTGCGGCAGTGCGCCGATCAATGCGCACGCCCGAATAGTTATGATCACTAGCGCTGTGTGGGTATCAACCTGCTGGCTGCTGTACGGATTTACTGCCCCCACCCCCCCATCCCCCATCCCCCTGACCCCCGGCCCCCGTGTCCCTGGGATCCTTTGGAGGTGAGCCGCCGTGGCACTTTCGATTTCGGCGGTGGTGCTACTGGCGATCATCGTCTTCATCCTGGTCAAGAAATCAGGGTTGAAGGCGCCTCACGCCATCGTCTGTGTCCTGCTCGGCTTCTACCTAGCCAGTTCGACGATCGCCCCGACGATCAACGAGCTGACCACGAACATCGCCGGCATGATCGGGGAGATCAAGTTCTGATCCTGGTCCTGACGCCGCCGGACCGTGGGCTCTGGGCCGACCGTCCTGGCCGGCCTTCGGACGCGTACGGCACGAAGTCGGCCCCCGTCACCGGTGAGATCCGGAGGCGGGGGCCGACGACTCCCGTGGTGGAAGAGCCTGTGCCCGGACCGCAGGCTGAAGAGATCTTCGCGGAAGCGGGCGCTCGATCGGTGGCGGGCGAGCGCCTCGTAGGCTGGGGTCATGACGGAACCGCCCTCCTCCGGCCCCCGGCCGGGGGAAACCCCCTCCCGCCCCGCCCGGCGTCTGCTCCTGGTGCACGCGCATCCGGACGACGAGGCGATCAACAACGGTGCGACCATGGCCCGGTACGCGGCCACGGGCGCCCAGGTCACCCTTGTGACCTGCACGCTGGGCGAACAGGGCGAGGTCATCCCGCCCGAGCTGGCCCATCTGTCGGGCGAGGAGCTCGGCGCGTACCGCCGCGGGGAGCTTGCCGAGGCGATGCGCGAGCTGGGTGTCCGTGACGCCCGTTCCCTCGGCGGTGCCGGCCGCTACCAGGACTCCGGGATGATGGGCCTCCCGGAGAACGACAACCCGCGCTGCTTCTGGCGGGCCGATGTCGACGAGGCCGCCGCGGACCTGGTCCGGGTGATCCGCGAGGTGCGCCCCCAGGTGCTCGTCACCTACGACCCGAACGGCGGATACGGCCATCCGGATCACATCCAGGCCCACCGCGTCGCGATGCGGGCCGCTGACCTGGCGGCCGAGCCGGACTTCCGGACCGGCATCGGCGCCGGCATCGGTGCTGACACCGGTAACCGCGCCGGTACCGACCTCGGCGAACCGTGGGCGATCGCGAAGATCTACTGGAACCGTGTGCCGCGGTCCGTCGCCGAAGAGGGTTTCGCCCGCCTGAAGGACGTATCCGACGAACTGCCGTTCCCTGCCTCCGCCGCCGTTGACGACGTGCCGGGTGTGGTGGACGACTCCGTGATCACCACGGAGATCGACGGCATCGCCCAGGACGGCCTCAGCTACGCCGCCGCCAAGGCCGCCGCGATGCGGGCGCACGCCACCCAGATCGAGGTCGCCGAACCGTGGTTCGCCCTCTCCAACCGGCTCGCCCAGCCCCTCTTCCCCGTGGAGTACTACGAGTTGGTACGCGGCGAGCGGACCGGGACGGCACGCGAGACCGACCTGTTCGCAGGGATTTCCGCAGCAATCACCGCGGAGACCAGCGTAGAGACCAGCGCAGAAACTACCGAGGACGGTACCCGATGAACGCGGCGGACAGGTCGAACGCGAGCAGCATGCTCGCCCAGCCCCTGCGACCGCCCTCGGCCGCCCGGATCGCCGCCCACCTGGGGCTCTTCGTGCTCGGCGCGGTGGTCGCGGTGGCCGGGGCGCTGGTCCAGCCGGGTTGGTTCCCGGGCGGGTTGCTGCTCGCGCTGGCCGGTGCGGCGGGGCTGTTCCTGGGGGGATCGCGTGCGACCGGCGGCCGGGCCGGGGCGGTCGCGCCCGCGGCCGGCTGGATGATCGCCGTCGTCCTGCTCACCGCCAGTCGCCCGGAGGGTGACTTCCTCTTCGCCGCAGGAGCCGGCTCCTACCTCTTCCTGCTCGGCGGGATGGCTGTGGCTGTGATGTGTGCCACGCTTGGCCACGGGCGGCAACCAGGCGGACCCGCCGTCCGACTTGGCAAGTGACGTACCGCTTCGCCACAACGCGCAGGTGCAAGTCCGGTGTGGGTTTCCCCGATGGCCGCAAGATGCGGGAGGCAAGTGGCCAGTATGGTGGTGCGCGCCGCCGAGCCGCCCGAATCGAGGTCGAGTAAACGGGCGGTGGAGCCAACCAGGAGAACCTGCCTTGAGTCGTGAAACTGACAGTTCGTCCTCCGGGCCCAACGGGCGCGGGGGAACCGCATACCCGTCGGGGACTCCGCCGTACGGAACGCCCATGGCTTCCGACGCCGACGCCGACGAGGCTCGTACCGCCGGTGAACGGCCGGAACAGCCCAAGACCGAGACCACGCTGACGACGCGGATCCGCATCAACATCCCCGGATCCCGGCCGATTCCGCCGGTCGTCGTGCGCACCCCCGTCGCGAACAAGGGGCCCTCCGACGCCACTGGTGCGTCGCAGCCGCCCGCCCCGGACACCGGGCCGGGCGCCGGACCAGGGGCCCCTGCGGGCAGGCCGGTGGACTCCGACACGGGGTCCCACGCCATGCCCGGCGCCGGTGGCGGCGGCCCCGAGGACAAGACGAGCGACTGGTTCGCGCCGCGCAAGTCCGGTGCGCCGAAGAGCGGGCCGGGCGGCGGCAACGCCAACGGCGCCGGTCTGGCCGCCGGTTCGAGCGCCCAGGGCCCGGCGACGGGCACCGGTGCGGGAGTTGGTCCCACCGGCGCGCCCGCAGCGCGGCCCGGCGGCGCCGGTACGCCCACGGGCGCCGGTGCCGGTGGTCCCAGGCCCGGTGGTACCGGCGGTACCAACGGCGCCGGGCTGGCCGGCGCGGGCGGTACCGGGCCTGTGGCGCCCGGTCACGGCGGCGGTACCGGCTCCTTCGACGTGTCCCGGGCGCTGGCGGCGGGGCCGCTGGGCGCCGGACCCGGCGGGTCGCCGTATCCGACGGGCGGCAGCGACAGCGGCGGCGAACCGCGCCGCGACGGGCTCCCGTACTTCTCCGACGGCGTCCGGGGCGGGCCTGCGGGCCCGACCGCCGGACCGGCCACCGGCGACACGCCCCTGACGGCGCCCGGTGCCCCGCGCGGCCAGGGCTCCTCCGGCGGCCCGAGCGGCGGCCAGAGCGGCCAGAACGGCCAAGGCTTCCCGAATGGCCCTGGCGGCCCCGGAAATTCTGGCGGCCCTGGCGGCCAGGGTGGTCCCGGCGGTCCTGGCGGCGCGGGCTTCCCCGGCGGGCCCGGTGGCCAAGGTGCCCCCGGCGGCCAAGGCGGCTCCGGTCGCCACGGTGCGCCCGGCGGCCACGGTGCGCCCGGCGGCCACGGTGCGCCCGGCGGTCCTGGCGGCCCCGGTGGTCCTGGCGGCGCCAGCTTCTCCGGCGGGCCCGGTGCTCCCGGCGGCCAAGGCGGCCCCGGGCGCCACGGTGCTCCCGGCAGCCCCGGTGGTCCGGGCGGACCCGGTGTCCAAGACGCCTCCGGCTTCCCCGGCGGCAAGGGCGCCCAGGGTGGCTCCGCCTTCTCCGGCTTCCCCGAGGGGGCAGGCCGTCCCGGTGGCGCCATGAGCGACGACACCGCGATCCTCACCCCGCAGAAGCCCGCGCCCGAACCAGGTGCGCCGGGCTACGACGGCGTCGGTGAGAACGTCTCCGGGCACACCCTGACCAGCGGCATCCCCGTCGTGGCCCCCGCTCCGAACTCGCCGTTCGGACCGGGCGCGCACACCGACGGACCGCTTCCGCACCAGCCCCCGAAGCTGCCTGAGCCGGTCTCACCGGCCCCGCCCGCGGCCTCGCGGCCCAAGAAGAAAAAGGGGCGCAACAAGCTGGTGCTCCTGGTCACCGGCGCGGTGACCCTGGGCGGCATCGCGTACGGCGCCGGACTGCTCATGAACCACTCCGACGTGCCCAAGGGCTCCAGCGTGCTCGGTGTGGACATCGGAGGCGGCACCCGCGACGAGGCCGTCAAGAAGCTCGACGACGCGTTCAAGACGCGTGCGGCCAAGCCGCTCCAGCTCGCCGTCGAGGGCGACACCGTCGCGCTCAAGCCGGACCAGGCCGGGCTTCAGCTCGACAGCCAGGCCACCGTGCGGGCCGCCGCGGGCAGCGACTACAACCCCGTCTCGGTGATCGGCTCGCTGTTCGGCAACGAGCGTGTCATCGCCCCCGTGATGCCCGTCGACGAGGAGAAGCTGGCCGCCGCCCTGGAGCGGGCCGCGGGCGGCTCGGGCTCGGCGACCGAGGGCACGATCAAGTTCCAGTCGGGCAAGGCCGTCGCCGTCTACGGCAAGGCGGGCCAGGGCATCGACATCGGCCAGTCGACGGATGCCGTCGAGGAGGCGTACCGCACCCAGGTGGAGACCGGGAAGTCGGCCGCCGTGAAGGTGCCCACCACGGCCAAGGAGCCCAAGGTCACCAAGGCCGAGGTCGACCGCATGATGAAGGAGTTCGCGCAGCCGGCGATGTCGGGCCTCGTGACCGTCAAGGCGGGCACGGCGGTGGTCCAGTTCAGCCCGGAGAACTCCCTGTGGAAGTTCCTCGGCGTCAAGGCCACCCCCCAGGGCAAGCTGGTCGACTACTACGACCTGGCCGCGCTCAAGGAGCTGTACGGCGGCGCGTTCGACGGCGTGCTGATCACCCGGGGCAACGGCAACAAGACCGCCGTGACCCCGCAGGACGTGGTCGGCGCGCTGCGCAAGGCACTGCTCGGCAAGACGGCGGCGGACCGCGTCGGCACGATCGAGACCAACGCCGACTAGAGCCACGGCACCAGGACGGACCTGCCCGGTCGCAGCGTTGACAGGGCAGGCTGACAGGGCACCCGGCGATGACCGGGTGCCCTCTCCTGTTCGAACGCCCGCCGGGCCCGCACGGGCCCTCCTGGAACCTTCTGGGGCCTCAGTTGAGCATCGCGCGGGCCGCGTGCGCCTGGCTGCGTACGCGATCGGCCGCCGGTTCGTCGACGGCGGCCACGATCTCCGCGTACGCGTCGAGTTCCGTGGCGCCCGTGAGGAAGTCGCCCCGCTGAACGAGGAGCTGGGCGCGCTCGTAGCGCAGACGGGCCGGGTGGGAGGGAAGCAGAAGGGAGAGGTCGACCGCCCAGAGGGCGACGTCGGAACGTTCGGGACGGGCGGCGGCCCAGGCACGGATGTTGTTGAGGATGCGCAGGACGACGTCGAGCGGATCGGCGGGCGAGAGCATCGACGGGTCGAGCGGCGAGCCCGTGGCACCGGCCACCATCAGTTCGGCGTCGGTGCCGGTCAGGACGCGGCCGCCGTCGAAGGGGTCGACGAGGACCTGCTGCTCGGGCGGACCGAAGCCGACGACGAAGTGGCCGGGCAGGGCGACCCCGTAGACAGGCGCCCCGGCCCTCCTCGCGACCTCCATCCACACCACCGAGAGCAGGATGGGCAGCCCACGGCGGCGCCGCAGCACCTCGTGGAGCAGGGAGGACTGCAGACGCTGGTAGTCGCCGGGCGCACCGCGGAACCCGAGCCTGCCGCCGAGGTGCTCGGCGAGTGCCGTGGCCCAGGACCGCGGGCCGCCGGGCTGGAAGGGCAGTTCCCCCGCCAGCCGGTCCAGCTCCATCTGTGCCGCGTCCATCCCGGACTCGGCCAGTTCCCCGTCCGCCTGTCCGCCCACCAGCAGACACAGGGCGGCCAGGTCGGGGCGCTCGGCCCGTGCCTCGTCGCCGAACCGCCGCCGCCACTCGGCGCTCCGCTCCGGCCCAGGAGGATGAAGAGGACGCATAGCTGCCTCGTGCCCTTTCACGCCGATCGATACCGGTCCGTGGCTCCGCCACCGATTTCCCCGCGAGGACCGCTGGTGCGGCCGAAGCTGCCCGAGTGCTCGACATCCCCGTCCGGGCCCCCGTCCGGGCCCCTTCGCGGGATCGGGTCGGCCGTCGCCGTAGTCGTCGCCGTCTCCGTCTCCGCGGGCTCGCGGTAGTGGTGGTACGCGTGATGGGCGGCGAAGCCCATCCGGCCGTACAGCGCCCGTGCTCCCGTGTTCTCGGCCTCCACCTGGAGCCAGCCGGCCGAGGCACCCTCGGCCAGGGCCCGGCGGGCGAGCGCCGTCATGACGGTGGTGGCGAGGCCCTGACGGCGCAGCGCGGGGTCCACCTCCACCGCGGCGAACCCGGCCCAGCGACCGTCGACCACACAGCGGCCGATCGCCGCCGGCACGCCCGGCTCGGTGCCGGGCACGGTCGCGAACCACACCGAGGGCCCGCTGCCCAGCACCTTCAGGGCCACCTCGCTCACCCCCTTGCGCTGGTAGCGGCCCAGCCAGCCCTCGTCCGCCGCGCGCGACAGTGTGACCGTCCGCTCCGGGTCCGGGTCCGGGAGGTCGGCCACCGGTGCCAGCGCGCCGATCCACAGCTCCGCGGTCACCTCCCGCACCCAGCCCCGCGCTTCCAGCTCGGCGCACAGCGGCTCCTGCGTGCCCTCCGCGCCCGTCGCGGTCTGCGTGTACGCGGGCAGCCCCCGGGCCGCGTACCACTCGCGTACGAGCGACAGCGCCTCGTCCAGGGGTACGCCAGGATCACCGAGGGGCAGTACCGAGTTGGCGCGCCGGGTGAAGCCGGACGCGGCCCGCAGTTCCCACTCGCCGAGCCGCTCCCGTTCCACCGGCTGCCAGGCTCGCGCGGCGACCCGCGCGAGTTCCCCGTACGAGGCCGCGGGGCCTCGCCGACGAGCCGGCGCGGAGGGGACGACCTTGCCCGCCACCAGCGCCGATTCCGGAATCCGGACGCTTTCCCCGGACCGGCGTGTGATCAGCAGCACACCGGCGTCCCATGATGTGAGAACGCCGACCGTGTCGGTGAACTTCTCACCCTCGGGGGCCCCTTCGCGCAACCGTCGTACCGAGACGCGTTTCCCCACGTCAGCGGGGGTGACACGGACCTTGAGGCGGAAGTGTGCAGAGAAATCCACAGCTCAGTCCAACCCTCCTGTTCGGATCATGCCCAAGAACGGAGATACTAGGTGTGGGCATCGACGACGCCGCGCTCCCGCGCGCCAGGTGGCGGAGCCTGAAGACGGCTCGCCAGCGCCCTATCGAGGAGGAACGACAGCGTGACCTACGTCATCGCGCAGCCTTGTGTCGACGTCAAGGACAAGGCGTGCATCGAGGAGTGCCCGGTCGACTGCATCTACGAGGGCTCCCGGTCCTTGTACATCCACCCGGACGAATGCGTCGACTGTGGTGCCTGTGAGCCGGTCTGCCCGGTCGAGGCGATCTTCTACGAGGACGACACTCCGGAGGAGTGGAAGGACTACTACAAGGCGAACGTCGAGTTCTTCGACGAACTCGGCTCGCCCGGCGGTGCCAGCAAGCTGGGACTCATCGAGCGCGACCACCCCTTCATCGCAGCGCTGCCGCCGCAGAACCAGTAAGCGGCCCGTGCGCTCGCGGCCCCCGCCCGGCGGTGGCCGGGGGAGTGCCGACTCGGTCCCGTACGGCGCCGCCGTACGGGACCGCCGTGTTTGCCGCGCGCGCCCACACGTACGCATGTATGCCTGTGTGTATGTACGTACGTGCGGACGTGTGGACGTGTCGTTCGTGCGAGAAAGTGAGTCAGAACCCGTGTCCGCAGTCTCCGACCGGCTTCCCGCCTTCCCCTGGGACAAGCTGGACCCCTTCAAGGCGACGGCCGCCGCTCACCCGGGCGGCATCGTCGACCTCTCCGTCGGTACCCCGGTCGACCCGGTGCCCGAGCTGATCCAGAAAGCTCTGGTCGCGGCCGCCGACTCGCCCGGCTATCCCACGGTGTGGGGCACCCCGGAGCTGCGGGACGCGCTGGTCGGCTGGTGCGAGCGGCGGCTGGGCGCTCGGGACTTCACTCACCGCAACGTACTGCCGGTGGTCGGGTCCAAGGAGCTGGTGGCCTGGCTGCCGACCCAGCTGGGACTCGGACCGGGGGACAAGGTGGCCTACCCCCGACTGGCGTACCCGACGTACGAGGTCGGCGCCCGGCTGGCCCGCGCGGACCATGTCGCGTACCAGGATCCGACCGAGCTGGACCCCGCCGGCCTGAAGCTGCTGTGGCTCAACTCCCCGTCGAACCCCACGGGCCGGGTGCTCTCCCTGCCGGAACTCACCCGGATCGTGGCCTGGGCGCGCGAGCACGGCATCCTCGTCTTCGCCGACGAGTGCTACATCGAGCTGGGCTGGGAGGCCGACCCGGTCTCGGTCCTGCATCCCGAGGTGTGCGGCGGTTCGTACGAGGGGATCGTCGCGGTCCACTCGCTGTCGAAGCGGTCGAACCTCGCCGGCTACCGGTCGGCGTTCCTCGCCGGTGACTCCGCGGTCCTGGGCGACCTTCTCCAGATCCGCAAGCACGGCGGCATGATGACCTCCGCGCCCACGCAGGCCGCCACGGTCGCCGCCCTCTCCGACGACACCCACGTCCATGAGCAGCGCGAGCGGTACGCGGCCCGCCGCCAGGTCCTCCGCGACGCCCTCGTGTGGCACGGCTTCCGTATCGAGCACAGTGAGGCGAGCCTCTACCTCTGGGCGACCCGGGGCGAGTCCTGCTGGGACACGGTGGCCCACCTGGCCGCCCTCGGCATCCTGGTGGCCCCGGGTGACTTCTACGGCCCCGCTGGCGACTCGTTCGTACGCGTGGCCCTGACAGCGACGGACGAGCGGGTCCAGGCAGCGGTGGACCGCCTGGCGCCCCGATGACGCCTGACGGCACAGCCGGAACCCCGTAACGCCTGACGGCACAGCAGGAGGGGCCCAGAGACAGACTCCCTGGGCCCCTCCGTCATTCGGTCCGGGCGACTAGCCCAGCGGCAGCCCCTGCAGCGGGAGCTGCTCGGTGGGCAGTCCGCTCGTGGCGACCGCGCCGGCCGGCAGGCTGCCACTGGTGGCCGATCGTGCGGTGTCACCGAGCACGCTGCCCGTGGTCCCGGCGACCTCCCCGGCGGTCCGCTGCGCGGCGGGCGTCGCGGTCTTGATGGCCTTGCCGCCGGCCTTGCCCGCGGTCGGCACGGCCTTCTTCACGGCCTTGCTGCCGGTGTCGCCGGCCATCCCGGTGACGTTCTGAGTGGCACCGTCGATGGTGGTGCCCGCGTTGTCCAGCGCGGTCATGCCGCCGAGGTCGGGGGTGGCCGGCAGTTCGGCCGCGCTCGCGGAGCCGGCCGCACCGACCACGGGCGCCGCTCCCGCCGCGATGAGCAGCGCGACACGGGCGATCCGACGGGTCAGGGGGAGGGACATGGTGCTCCTTTGACGGAAGAGAACGATGAAATGTTCTGCCGTGCCCGGCAGTTGACCGACTGGCTGTCGGACGGCCGTTGATCGACCGGCTGTTGATCGTTCCGGGCTCGGACGCAGTGACTACCGCTCGAAGTCCGCGAAGGTTGCGGTGGCCGGACGTAAAGAGTTGGTAATGCGTCGCATTATCGGCTGCGGAGAAACCCGGGCAAAGGTGGCCTGGTAGGAAAGTCTGCTGAATCCCTACGCCCCTTTGTTCCCAAGGGATTTGCCGTCAACGGGGCAGGTGTGCGGGAGGTCCTGAGAAAACCTGGGCAAGTCTGCGACCCGGCACGCCGGGAGTGCCCCCAACGGGTGAAGGTCCGTACTACTGCCCAGTGACGATTCGGACTTCGCCCGTGGCGTTCCCGGAGGCCGAGTCGCCGATCCGCCATTCACTCCGGGCACTTCGGGTGTTCCCGGCCGTCCCCACGCGGCCCGCGTAAGAGACCCGCTCCACGCGTTGTGGGCCGGCGAGGCCGGTACGGGGCGGCGCGTTAGGGTCGACGGTATGGCCGACACCCCACTTGACCTCACCCTGGACGCCGCCCGGCTCACCGCGCGGCTCGTCGACTTCCCCTCGGAGAGCGGCACGGAGAAGCCCCTCGCGGACGCCGTCGAGACCGCTCTGCGCGCCCTGCCGCACCTCACGGTCGACCGGTACGGCAACAACGTCGTCGCGCGTACGAACCTGGGCCGGGCCGAGCGTGTGGTCCTGGCCGGACACATCGACACGGTCCCCATCGCGGACAACGTGCCGTCGCGCCTGGACGAGGACGGCGTGCTCTGGGGCTGCGGCACCTGCGACATGAAGTCGGGCGTCGCGGTGCAGCTGAGGATCGCGGCCACGGTGCCGGCCCCCAATCGCGACCTCACCTTCATCTTCTACGACAACGAAGAGGTCTCCGCCGACCTGAACGGTCTGAAGCATGTGGCCGAGGCCCGTCCCGAGTGGCTGGAGGGCGACTTCGCGGTCCTTCTGGAGCCCTCCGACGGGCAGGTCGAGGGCGGCTGTCAGGGGACCCTGCGGGTGCTGCTGACGACGAAGGGCGAGCGGGCGCACTCCGCGCGAAGCTGGATGGGCTCGAACGCCATCCACGCCGCCTCCCCGATCCTCGCGCGCCTCGCCTCCTACGAGCCGCGCTACCCGGTCATCGACGGCCTGGAATACCGCGAGGGCCTGAACGCCGTAGGGATCTCGGGCGGGGTCGCGGGCAACGTCATCCCCGACGAGTGCGTGGTGAGCGTCAACTTCCGCTACGCGCCCGACCGCAGCGAGGAGGAGGCCATCGCCCACGTCCGCGAGGTCTTCGCCGACTGCGGTGTCGACGAGTTCGTCGTCGACGACCACAGCGGCGCCGCGCTGCCCGGTCTGTCCCACCCCGCGGCGGCCGCCTTCATCAAGGCCGTCGGGGGCACTCCCCAGCCCAAGTACGGCTGGACGGACGTCTCCCGTTTCAGCGCGCTCGGTATCCCGGCGGTCAACTACGGACCTGGCAATCCACACTTGGCGCACAAGCGCGACGAAAGGGTGGAAACCGGAAAGATCTTGGCGGGCGAGGAGCGGCTGAGGGCCTGGCTGACGGCCTGACCTGCCACCGGCCTGCCACCGGATCCCATGCTTCCGTCACAGGGGTTCGTGGCGGACATGCCCAGGTCCCCCCTCCGTAACCCGCGTAGATCTACGCTGAGGTGGAACGATCGCCAAGCGGAGGGAGCGGACATGGCTACCGGCAACCCCGAGGGCAGCAAGCAGCCACCGGAGGAGCAGCAGCTGGGCCCCGTGCTGCGCAGGCGGGGACAGGTGCAGGCGAGCACGACGGACCAGCGGCTGCTGGACGCCGGCGGGCCGTCGGACTGGGTGCACACCGATCCCTGGCGCGTGCTGCGCATCCAGTCGGAGTTCATCGAGGGCTTCGGCACACTGGCCGAACTCCCGGCCGCCATCAGCGTGTTCGGCTCGGCGCGCACCCCGGCGGGCTCTCCCGAGTACGAGGCGGGGGTCGCGCTCGGCCGCGGTCTGGTCGAGGCGGGCTTCGCGGTGATCACCGGCGGTGGCCCGGGGGCCATGGAGGCCGCCAACAAGGGCGCCTGCGAGGCGGAGGGCATCTCCGTCGGCCTCGGCATCGAGCTGCCCTTCGAGCAGGGGCTCAACGAGTACGTCGACATCGGTCTCAACTTCCGGTACTTCTTCGTCCGCAAGATGATGTTCGTCAAGTACGCGCAGGGGTTCGTGGTCCTGCCCGGCGGTCTCGGCACCCTTGACGAACTCTTCGAGGCCCTCACCCTCGTGCAGACCCAGAAGGTCACCCGCTTCCCGATCGTGCTCTTCGGCACGGAGTACTGGGGCGGTCTCGTGGACTGGCTCAAGAACACCCTGATCGCCCAGGGCAAGGCCTCGGAGAAGGACCTGCTCCTGTTCCACCTCACGGACGACGTGGACGAGGCGGTGGCACTGGTGTCGAAGGAGGCGGGGAGGTAGGGGGGGCGGGGTTTGTCAGCCCGTCCGGCGTTTGAGGACGAGCGCGTTCAGCGCGATTGCGGGGGCCTGGGGGCGCAGCCCCCAGGTACGGGACGGGAAGGGGCGGCGGGGGCGAAAAGGCTTAGGCCAGCCCCCGCCGGGCAACCGCCGGCGCCCGGTGCCCCGCGATCGACGCCACCATGTCCAGCACCTGCCGGGTCTCGGCAACCTCGTGGACCCGGTACACCTGAGCCCCCAGCCAGGCGGACACTGCAGTGGTCGCGAGAGTCCCCACCACCCGCTCCTTGACCGGCCGGTCGAGCGTCTCACCCACGAAGTCCTTGTTGGACAGCGAGACCAGCACGGGCCACCCGGTGTCGACCATTTCCCCGAGCCGCCGCGTGGCCTCCAGACTGTGCCGGGTGTTCTTGCCGAAGTCGTGCCCCGGATCGATGAGCACGGCTTCCCGGGGCACCCCCGACGACACGGCCCGTTCGGCCAGCCCCAGCGTCACCCGAAGGATGTCGGCCATGACGTCGTCGTAGGCGATGCGGTGCGGACGCGTACGAGGCTGCGTGCCGCCCGCGTGTGTGCACACGATGCCGGCCCCGTACCGCCCGGCGACCTCGGCGAGCCGCGGATCGACACCGCCCCACGCGTCGTTCAGAAGGTCCGCGCCCGCCTCGCACACGGCCTCGCCCACGTCGTGCCGCCAGGTGTCGACGCTGATGACCACGTCGGGGAAGCGACGCCGCACCTCGGCGACGAAGCCGACGGTTCGCCGCGCCTCCTCCTCGGCGGACACCTCCTCGCCGGGCCCGGCCTTGACCCCGCCGATGTCGATGATGGCGGCGCCCTCGGCCACCGCCTGCTCCACGCGCTCGAGCGCCGGCTCGTCGCGGAAGGTGGCGCCCTGGTCGTAGAAGGAGTCCGGGGTCCGGTTCACGATCGCCATGATCACCGGCTCGTGCGCGTCGAACTCGCGCCTGCCCAGCCTGAGCATCCCCTGTGACCTCTCCCAGTAGTTGACAGCCAGTGATTGCCGGCTGGATGACAGCCGGTAATCGCCGGCGGACGTCGCCGTTCCGCCGCCTGCGACCCTAACTCTCAGAGTCGCATGGCACGATCGGTGCCTGACACTTTCCGTGCCGACGCGCCCCGCGTCGGCATCAGAGCGTGGGGACCTCAGAGATGTTCATGTTCCTGTTCCTGGTCGTCGCCTTGGTCGTCGTGGTCGGCGCGGTGACCCTCTCCCTGGTCGGAGGCGGTGACAGCGGTGCCCTGCCGGAGGTGGCACCGGAGCGTCTGCGGGACCCGCTGCCCCTGGACCGCCCCCTGCACCGCGGCGACGTGGAGGCAGTGCGCTTCCCGCTGACCCTGCGTGGCTACCGCATGGCGGACGTCGACGACGCCCTGGGCCGCCTCGGCGCCGAACTGGCCGAGCGGGACGACCGGATCGCCGGCCTGGAGGCCGCGCTGGCCGGGGCCCGCTCGACCGCGGTCGCCTCCC
Organism: Streptomyces sp. NPDC048484; assembly: GCF_040651415.1. Taxonomy (NCBI): domain Bacteria; kingdom Bacillati; phylum Actinomycetota; class Actinomycetes; order Kitasatosporales; family Streptomycetaceae; genus Streptomyces; species Streptomyces sp. NPDC048484. The sequence goes on along the minus strand of NZ_JBEZJY010000016.1, from coordinate 111,209 downwards.
TGGAGAAGCCCGCGGAGGAGGACCACCGGTGAGCGACGCTCTGAAGGGCGCCGACGGGGCGCTGCGCTGCCCCTGGGCCCTGTCGGCCGAGGACTATGTGGCCTACCACGACGACGAGTGGGGCCGCCCGGTCCACGGCGACGACGCGCTGTACGAGCGGCTGTGCCTGGAGGCCTTCCAGTCGGGCCTGTCCTGGATCACGATCCTGCGCCGCCGCGAGGGCTTCCGTACCGCCTTCGCCGGCTTCAGGATCGCCGAGGTGGCGATGTTCACGGACGTCGACAAGGAGCGTCTCCTCGCCGACCCGGGCATCATCCGCAACCGCGCCAAGATCGAGGCGACGGTGGCCAACGCGCGCGTGCTGGCCGACTGGGCCCCGGGCGAGCTCGACGAGCTGATCTGGTCGTACGCACCGGATCCGGCATCCCGCCCCGTCCCCAGGACCCTCGCCGACGTCCCGGCAGTCACCGACGAGTCCACGGCTCTTTCCAAGGCCCTGAAAAAGCGGGGCATCCGCTTCGTGGGCCCGACGACGGCCTACGCGTTGATACAGGCCTGCGGTCTGGTCAACGACCACCTGGCAGGCTGCGCCTCCAGAGCGGCGGCGTGCGTCACCGTCCCAGGTACTTAGGTTTCTCCTTGTTGACGAACGCCTGCACCGCGATCATGTGGTCCTCCGAGGACCCCGCCCGCGTCTGCAGTTCGTCCTCCTTCTCCAGCGTCTCCTCCAGGGAGTGGGAGATCCCGTAGGCGAGGGACTCCTTGAGCGCCGCGTACGCCACGGTCGGCCCCTCGGCCAGCGTGCGGGCCAGCTTCAGGGCCTCGGCGGCCAGTTCGGCGGAGGGTACGACCCGGTTGGCGATCCCCAGCTCGTACGCCTCCTGCGCGGTGATGCTGCGCGGGAAGAGCAGCAGGTCGGCGGCGCGGGAGGGCCCGACGACCCGGGGCAGCGTCCACGAGATCCCCGAGTCGGCGGTCAAGGCGACCCCCGCGAAGGACGTGTTGAAGGCGGCAGTGTCGGCGACGATGCGGTAGTCCGCGGCGAGCGCGAACCCGAAACCCGCGCCGGCCGCGACGCCGTTGACCGCGGCCACCACCGGCTTCGCCGCCCCGGTCAGGGCCCGCACGATCGGGTTGTAGTGCTCCTGGACCGTGCTCATCACGTTGTCGCCCGCACCTGATTCGCGCGCTGTCAGCAGCCCACCGACGTGCTCCTTGAGGTCCTGGCCCACGCAGAACGCACGGTCACCGGACGCGGTGAGCAGCACGGCCCGTACGGAGTCGTCCGCCGCGGCCGCCCGCGCCGCCTCCCGGAGGGCGACCTTGGTCTCGGTGTTCATCGCGTTCATCGCCCCGGGGCGGTTCAACGTGATCGTCGCCAGTCCGTCGCTCACCTCGTAGAGCACGGTGTCGGCCATGATGATCCCCTCGGTGTCGCGGCTCCGTCGTACCCGTCGGTACGGCTTCCGAGGACAGCATGGCGGAGATCACGATGAGCGGCGGGGTTCGTACATGTGACCTGCGTCAAAGAATTCCGCTGTCCGAAAGTCCATGCAGTGGCGCAGTATCGCAGCCACACCGCCGAAATGGGTGGTTTTGCTCAAGCGCGTTGCGCAAGCGATGCCGACTGATGTTGGTCATCGGGTCCTGAGATGCGGGATAATGGCTTGGAAGCAATGTGTTCGATGCCGGTGACGCGTGTCCGACGAAAGGATGCGTGCCCTTCAACGGGGCCGTCGGCGACGATGAGCTGGTTTCAGGAAGGGGAACGAGCATGGCGGCCATGAAGCCGCGAACGGGCGATGGCCCGCTCGAGGTGACCAAGGAGGGGCGGGGCATCGTCATGCGCGTTCCGCTCGAAGGCGGCGGTCGGCTCGTCGTCGAGCTGACCCCCGACGAGGCTGACGCGCTGGGCGATGCCCTCAAGAAGGTCGTCGGCTGACGCGGAACGCGACCATACCTTTCGCCTGCCCCGGCATCAACGCGATGCCGGGGCAGTGGTGTGTCCGAGGTACGTCACCGACGCGCGCCCGAGCGTCACGGACGCGCGCCCGAGGCGTCACAGACGTGTGCCTGAGGGGTCACCGGCGTACGTCTGAGGGCTCACCGGCGTGCGTCCGAGGTTCCGGTGTGCGCTTGAGGGCTCACCGGTGTGCGCTTGAGGTGGCGGCGCGGAGCAGTCGCTGGGTCCGTGCGGGCCGACGCGGTTCCTGTGCTCGTCCGGGTGGGAACGGATCAGCGCTTGACCGCGCACAGCAGGCCGTCGCCCACCGGCAGCAGCGAGGGAACCAGCTCCTGGCTCTCGCGGACCGTGCGCAACAACTCGCGCAACCGCAGTACCTCCGTGGGCTGCGGGCCCGACTCCACCGTCCGCCCGTTCGCGAACACGCCCTCGAAGACGACGAGGCCGCCCGACCGCAGCAGGCGCAACGATTCAGCGAGGTAGTCGAGGGACTCCAGCCGATCACCGTCGCAGAAGACGAGGTCGTACCCCGCGTCCGCGAGCCGGGGCAGGACGTCCAGCGCCCGGCCCGGGATGAAGCGGGCCCGGTTGCTGGCGAAGCCGGCCGCGCGGAAGGCCTGGCGGGCGAACTGCTGGTGCTCCGGCTCCGGGTCGACGGTCGTCAGTACGCCGTCCGGCCGCATGCCGTACAGCAGATGGATTCCGGAGACTCCGGTTCCGGTACCGATCTCCGCGACCGATTTGGCGTCCACGGTGGCGGCGAGCAGGCGCAGGGCTGCGCCCGTGCCTCGCGACACCGAACGCAGACCTGCCTCCCGGGCCCGCTCCCGGGCCCAGTGCAGCACCTCGTCCTCGGAGACAAAGGCGTCGGCGAACGCCCAGCTCGTCAGCCGGTTGCCGGTAATGGCCCTCTCCTGTCCCCGTGGTTGCCTGGGCGTGACTGTATCCGTTGCCGCCGGGAACCTGCAGATGGGACCAGGCGTTCAGAGAGGGTGGGGAACTATACGGGGGTAGCGGATGGATCAGGATGCCCAGCAACTGCTGACGCGGGCAAATGAGCGTGTATCAATTTCTCGTAAAAGCGCTTATCCGGAGCTAACGGGCGAGGTGACTATGGTAGGGGCTCCACTGGACACCACCAGAGCCGACAGGGGAGGTGCGGCTGAACCTGTGGATCGAGGAGGGGTGCTCCGGCGCCTGCTCAGATCGTCGGGGGAGCCGAAATCCGTGAACAACACCGCTGACCGAGCCCGCACTGATTCCGCTCAGACCGCGACCTTCACGTCCGACGCGGACTCGCAGGCGTGGACTCCTCCCACCTGGGAGGAGATCGTCAGCACGCACAGCGGCCGGGTGTACCGGCTCGCCTACCGCCTGACGGGCAACCAGCACGACGCCGAGGACCTGACGCAGGAAGTCTTCGTCCGGGTCTTCCGCTCCTTGTCGACCTACACGCCCGGCACCTTCGAGGGCTGGCTGCACCGCATCACCACGAACCTCTTCCTGGACATGGTCCGCCGCAAGCAGCGCATCCGCTTCGACGCCCTGGGCGACGACGCGGCCGAGCGCCTGCCCAGCCGCGAGCCCTCCCCGCAGCAGGTCTTCAACGACACGCACTTCGACGCGGACGTCCAGCAGGCTCTCGACACCCTCGCACCCGAGTTCCGTGCCGCGGTCGTCCTCTGCGACATCGAGGGGCTTTCGTACGAGGAGATCGCCGCGACCCTGGGCGTCAAGCTCGGTACGGTCCGCAGCCGGATCCACCGCGGTCGCTCCCAGCTGCGCAAGGCGCTCGCCCACCGTTCTCCCGAGGCCCGTGCCGAGCGCCGCGGTTTCGCGGTCACCGGAGTGCCCGCTCTGGGAGGAGGGGGCGCGAGCGCGTGAGCGGATCACGGCTGAATCCTGCCGACGGCCCTCTTGCCGAGCAGCACCTCGGCGACCGACTCTCCGCCCTGGTGGACGGTGAGCTCGGCCACGAGGCGCGTGAGCGCGTCCTGGCGCACCTCGCCACCTGCGCGAAGTGCAAGTCGGAGGCCGACGAGCAGCGACGACTGAAGAACGTGTTCGCGGAGGTCGCCCCGCCACCCCCTTCCGAGAGCTTCCTGGCCAGACTCCAGGGGCTCCCCGGAGGAGGTGACTCGGACGGCGACAGCTCGCGACTGGGCCGGGGAGCGTTCGGGACGTCCGGAGTCTTCGACATGAAGCCGGACTCCTTCGGTTACGTACCCTCCGGCCCCCACGCGGCCGTGCTGCCCTCGGAGCAGCGCGGGTTCCGCATCCACGACATGAGCCGGCGTGAGGCCGAGCGGTCGGCCTCCCGGGGCCTGCGCTTCGCCGCTGCCGCGGCCGGTGCCGTCTCACTCGCCGCGATCGCGCTCGGCGGGGTGTCGACCGGCGTGCCGGCCGACACCGCGGACGTACGGGGCGGTTCGGGTTCCGGAAGCAACGTCACCCCGGCGCGCACCTCGACTACGAGCGGCACGGCCGGCTCCGACTCACAGCGCCGTCGGTCCGTCGCACCGCTGCTCGCGCAGGGCCAGCGCTCCTTCGCCAACGAGGGGGGCGCGCAGACCGAGATGTCCGCGCCGCTGCTGCCCGGCGGTCAGGCGCCCGGTGTGCCCTCATCCGCCGAACCGAGCAAGGGCTCGCTGCACGCGCTGACCACGCCCGTGATGGTGGGTGCCGCCGCGATGTCCCCGCTCATACGTCCGTTTGCCCCGGCCCCACCGGTCGCGCTGACCGCGTGGTCGTCGGCATCGGAGTTCGAGGCGTCTCTGCTGTCGGCCGTTCCGTCGTCCGACCCGTTCGCCGCACCCACGCCTTCCTCCTCGGCCTCCTCGGGCTGAACCGGCCCTCTGCGCGGCGGCCCGCGAACCTGGTTGAATCCAGGGATGGGCCGCGCCTGCCGCAGGGATCCGGGCGTGGAGGTCGACGTACCGCGGCGACCGCCGACGTGCGAGCCGCGGGTCAGGTGTGGGGAGAGCATGGACGAGGGGAAGCCCACGAAGCCGAAGTGGTGGAGCCGGCCACGGACCCACGTGCCGGATTCCGCCCCGGCGGACCCGGTTTCCGCGGGGGACGGCACGAGTGGGCTGCACGGGGGCGACATGGACGGCGACTTCGAGCTGGAGAAGCCTGCGGGTGCCCGTGCCGGGCAGGCCCCAGGTGACGTGAGCGCGCCTGCTTCCGGTGAGCGGCCCAGGCCCCTGCACGCCCCGGACCCCTACAGCACACCGCCGTACGGCGGGCCAGGGCCCTGGGCGCCCGCGCCGCCGGTGCAGCACCCCGCGACGACGCCCGCGCAGGGTACGGCGACGGAAGCCGCGGCTCCGCCCCAGGACACCCCCGGGGAAGCCGGATCCGAGGCGGCTGCCCCGCAGCTGCCCGGCCCGCAGGCGCCCGATTCGCAGTTGCCTGGCCCGCAGACGTCCGGTCTGCAGGCGCCCGATTCGCAGTTGCCCGGCCCGCATGTGCCTGGCCCGCAGGCGCCCGGGCCGCCGCTGTCCGGGCCGCAGCTGCCCGACCCGCACGAGCGGGGTGCTCTCAGCCCGGAGCTGCCCGCCGGCTATCAGGCGGCGGCGCCCCTCCACAGCGCTGCCGACCACGGCGCTCCCGTACCGATTCCCCACACCCCCTGGCAGAACTACGACCCCTGGGCCGCCGCTCCCCTCCAGCACAGCGGGGCTACCGCCGAGGCGCCGAGCGGGCGTCGCCGGCCGACCAGGCGCGCACTGGTCCTGGGCGCCGCCCTGCTCGCCCTCGCCTCCGGAGGCGTCGGCGGGGCCGTGGGCGCCTATCTGGAGCGGAACGGGGGGATCGACGACGTCAAGCTCCCGCAGGTCGGCGTCGAGGCCAAGGGGCGGGCAGCGGACAGCGTGGCCGGTATCGCGGCCAGCGCCCTGCCGAGCGTGGTGACCCTGCACGTGAGCGGCTCGGAGGCACAGGGCACCGGCACGGGCTTCGTACTCGACCGGCGCGGTCACATACTCACCAACAACCACGTCGTCGACCCGGCGGACGGCAGCGGCGAGATATCCGTGACCTTCAGCGGCGGCGAGACCGCCAAGGCGAAGGTCGTGGGCCACGACAGCGGCTACGACCTCGCCGTGGTCAAGGTCACCGGCGTCAGCGGCCTCAGGCCCCTCTCGCTCGGCAACTCCGACAACGTCCAGGTCGGTGACCCCGTCGTCGCCATCGGAGCACCCTTCGACCTGGAGAACACCGTCACCGCGGGCATCATCAGCGCCAAGGAGCGCCCCATCACGGCGGGCGGCGAGGAGGGCGACGGCAGCGACATCTCGTACGTGGACGCGCTGCAGACGGACGCCCCGATAAACCCCGGCAACTCGGGCGGCCCCCTGGTCGACTCCAAGGCCCGCGTCATCGGCATCAACAGCGCCATCCGCTCCGCCGACAGCGGCTCCGACCTGGAAGGCGGCCAGTCCGGCTCGATCGGACTGGGCTTCGCCATACCCATCAACCAGGGCAAGCGCGTCGCCGAGGAGCTCATCAACACCGGCAGGGCGACCCACCCGGTGATAGGCGTGACGCTCGACATGGAGTACACCGGCGACGGCGCCCGCGTCGGCACCAAGGACAAGGGCGGCGGCCCGCCGGTCAACCGGGGCGGCCCCGGCGCCCGGGCCGGCGTCGAGGCCGGCGACGTCATCACCGAGGTCGACGGGCAGCGTGTGCACTCCGGTGAGGAACTCATCGTCAAGACGCGTGCGCACCGGCCCGGCGACCGGCTGGAGCTGACGCTGGAGCGCGACGGCGGGGAGAAGAAGGTCACCCTCGTCCTCGGCTCCGCCGACGGCGACTGACACGGACGGTGACCGGCGGCCCGCCGATCCGACAGGAACTTCACAGGAAGCGGCCCGAAGCCCCGCCCCACAAGGCAAACATCCGGGAAAACCCGCCGTGTACACACGGGACGGGGCCGCGGGACAGTACCGGTCGGACAGGATCGCCGGGTACCGTGGACCCGGCCCGGACCATGGAACGAACTGCCGAGCACCGAGGACATCGCAAGGAGCTGAAGGTGTTCAATGACATAGGACCGCTCGAGCTGGTGACGATCATCGTCCTTGCCGTGCTCGTCTTCGGTCCGGAGAAGCTCCCGAAGATGATCCAGGACGTCACGCGCACCATTCGCAAGATCCGTGAGTTCTCGGAGAGCGCCAAGGCGGACATCCGGGAGGAACTGGGCCCGGAGTTCAAGGACTTCGAGTTCGAGGACCTCAACCCGAAGGCGTTCATCCGCAAGCAGCTGGACAACGACGAGCTGGGGCTCAAGGAGATCCGTAACGGCTTCGACCTGAAGAAGGAGATGGCCGAAGTCACGGACTCCGTGCACAGCAGTGAGTCCGAGACGTCCTCGTCCTCGTCGACGACGTCGTCCTCGTCCTCCTCGGCGGGTTCCACCGGCGGCTCCGTCGACATGACGAAGAAGCGCGAGAAGCTCGCATCGGAGGAGCGCCCGCCGTTCGACGCGGACGCGACCTGAGCCCCGAACGGGCCTGAGCTGAGCCGTCCGCGCCGGCTCCCCCGAACGGGGCCGGCTTCCTCGAACGGGGCCGGCTTCCTCGAACGGGGCCGGCTTCCTCGAACGGGGCCGCTTCCGCCGGGCGGCGCGCCCGCCGTCCGGCATGCGCTTCACTTTCAGTCGAACGCCGTCCGCCGCCCTGTGTATCGCTTGGCTTCCGCCCGGTCGGAATGGACCGGATCCGGTGCGTATGTGAGCCATGTGCCGACCGGTTTCCTGGTCTGCCTCGGAGCTGTGGCTATCCTGCCTAGTTGTTGTGCGGACCGGAAGGACGCCCGAAGGGGGGCGGGCCCACCCGGTTCGACGAGAGCAAGGAGGCGTCCGGGCAGATGGAGACGACAAGTCGGGTAGGCGCGCAGGCGCCGGCTGCGGAGGGTGGACAACAGCTCGCCTCCGCCCGGCGAACGGTCGACGGCTACCTACTGGCGCCCTTCCCGTGGTACGGCCTCGACGAGGCCTTCACGGGGCCGCGCTGGCTGATGCAGGTCGGCACCGCGGCCGACGGAGCCGTCGAGCACGGCTCGATCGGACACGGTGACGAACCGTCGGTTCGCAGCGAGTCCACCGAGGACAAGGAGCGATTCGCGGTCGTGGTCACCGTGGGGACCAACCCGGTGCGGCGCAGCGCCGACGGGACAGGGCTGCTGGAGGCCACTTCGGTGTCCTCCGCGGCCTGGCTCGCCGGAGTGGGGCTGCTGTCCTTCACCTGGCCCAGCCAGATGGACCACACCCTGCGCGACGACTGGCTGGACCAGCAGACCGAGACGGCGTGGGTCCTCGCGGACGACCTGACGGGGTCCGACTGGTCGACGCTGTCCCTTCCCGTGGACGGAGTGCCGACGCCGTTCCACTACAGAGAATCCGAGTACGGCTGGGTTCTCGCGGGCTCCACGCAGGAAGGGGTTCACGTGGGGGCGTACGGGCGTGGGATGAGCGCGTACGGGGTGGGCTTCGCCGTGATCAAGGACATCGGCACGTACGCCTAGGCGGCGGGCTGAGCGAAGGGGGCACCGTCTTGCGACGGTGCCCCCTTTTCGTACGTGGGTGCCCTTTTGGTACGTGACCTTTTTGGTACGTGACCTTCGGCCGGGTTGTCGGCCGCGGGTGGCGGGGGCTGAGCGCGCAGTTCCCCGCGCCACTGGAGACAGCCCGTTCCCCGCGCCCCTGGAGGCAGCCCGCAGGCGCCCACGCAGCCCTAGAACTGCCCTAGAACTTGTTCCTCGGGGTGATTCCCAGGGACATGCCCGACAGGCCGCGCTGGCGGCCGCCCAGTTTGCCGGCGATGGCGCGCAGGGCGGAGCCGGCGGGGGAGTCGGGGTCGGTCAGGACCACCGGCCTGCCGTCGTCGCCGCCCTCGCGCAGGCGGACGTCGATGGGGATGGAGCCGAGGACGGGGACGGTGGCGCCGGTGGTGCGGGTCAGCCCGTCGGCGACCGACTGGCCGCCGCCCGTACCGAAGATGTCGACCATCTCGTCGCAGTGGGGGCAGGGCATGCCCGACATGTTCTCGACGACGCCGACGATCTTCTGGTGGGTCTGCACGGCGATCGAGCCGGCCCGCTCGGCGACCTCGGCGGCGGCCTGCTGAGGAGTCGTCACGACCAGGATCTCCGCGTTCGGGACGAGCTGCGCGACCGAGATCGCGATGTCGCCCGTACCCGGCGGGAGGTCAAGGAGCAGTACGTCCAGGTCACCCCAGTAGACGTCCGAGAGGAACTGCTGGAGGGCGCGGTGGAGCATCGGGCCGCGCCACACGACTGGCGCGTTGCCCGGAGTGAACATGCCGATCGAGATGACCTTCACACCGTGCGCCGACGGCGGCATGATCATGTTCTCGACCTGGGTCGGGTGGCCGTCGGCGCCGAGCATGCGGGGCACCGAGTGGCCGTAGATGTCGGCGTCCACGACACCGACCTTGAGGCCGTCCGCGGCCATCGCCGCCGCGAGGTTGACCGTCACGGACGACTTGCCCACGCCGCCCTTGCCGGAGGCGACCGCGTACACGCGCGTGAGCGAGCCCGGCTTGGCGAAGGGGACCTCGCGCTCGGCCTGGCCGCCCCGCAGCGCGGACGCCAGGTCCTTGCGCTGCTCGTCGCTCATCACGTCCAGCGTGACATCGACGCGCGTGACGCCCTCGACGCCCTCGACCGCCTCGGTCACGTTCTTCGTGATGGTGTCGCGCATGGGACACCCGGAGACGGTCAGGTACACCGCGACCGCGACCGCGCCGTCCGCGTCGATCTCCACCGATTTGACCATCCCCAGCTCGGTGATGGGTCGATGGATCTCGGGGTCGTTCACCGTCGCCAGTACTTCGCGCACCGCGTCTTCCGTAACCATGGGGTCGATGGTACGGCGCCGGGCCCGGGGGCAGGAAAGCCCCGTCACCGATCGTCTACGTCACGTCCCCGAGGGTGTTCTGCCGGGAATACGACACGGCCGTCGTCGGGCCCGTCATGGCGCTGCTCCTCCAGCTCCTTGACCAGGTCCGTCAGCTCGGAGCGGATCCAGTCCCGGGTGGCGACCTCGCCGAGGCCCACGCGCAGCGCGGCGATCTCCCGGGTCAGGTACTCGGTGTCCGCGATGGACCGCTCGTTCTGCTTGCGGTCCTGTTCGAGGTTGACCTTGTCGCGGTCGTCCTGCCGGTTCTGCGCGAGGAGGATCAGCGGGGCGGCGTACGAGGCCTGGAGCGAGAGCATCAGGGTCAGGAAGATGAACGGGTAGTTGTCGAAGCGCAGATCACGCGGCGCGGACACGTTCCAGACGACCCACAGGATGATGACGAACGTCATCCAGACGATGAAGCGTCCCGTGCCCAGGAACCGCGCGATCCGCTCGGAGAGCCGTCCGAAGGCCTCCGGGTCGTACTCGGGCAGGAGCCTGCGCCGCGGCGGCTGCGGCTGGTCGAGCCGCAGCCGCGTCCGGGTGGTGGCGCTCGCCCCGGTGGCGACCCGTTCACGGGCCTCGCGCTCAGGAGCCATCAGCGGCCCCCTCGGCAGCGGTGTGCCCGGCGGCTTCCTGGTCCTGCCGGTCCTGCCGGTCCTGCCGGTCGTGCAGGTCGTGCTGGAGGTCCTGCTGGTCCTGCCGGTCCAGGTGGAACTCCTTCTCCCGCCAGTCCTCGGGCAGCATGTGGTCGAGGACGTCGTCCACGGTGACCGCGCCGAGGAGCGAGCCGCTCTCGTCGACGACGGGCGCCGCGACCATGTCGTACGTCGCGAAGAAGCCGGCCACGACGGGCAGCACGGCCTCCGGGTCCAGCGGCTGCAGATCGTCGTCGATCATCGAACCGACGAGCGTGTACGGCGGGTCGCGCAGCAGCCGCTGGAAGTGGACCGTGCCGAGGTACTTGCCGGTCGGTGTCTCGTCGGGGGGACGGCACACGTACACCTGGGCGGCCAGCGCGGGGGAGAGGTCGGGGTTGCGCACCCGGGCCAGCGCGTCCGCGACCGTCGCGTCGGGCCGCAGCACGATCGGTTCGGTCGTCATCAGACCGCCCGCCGTGCGCTCCTCGTACGCCATCAGCCGCCGTACGTCCGCCGCGTCGTCCGGCCGCATCAGCGCCAGCAGCCGCTCCTTGTCCTCCTCCGGCAGCTCGCCGAGCAGGTCGGCCGCGTCGTCGGGATCCATGGCCTCCAGGACGTCCGCGGCACGCTCCTCCTTGAGCTTGCCGAGGATCTCGATCTGGTCGTCCTCCGGGAGCTCCTCCAGGACGTCGGCGAGCCGGTCGTCGTCCAGGGCCGCCGCGACCTCGGCCCGCCGCTTCGCGGACAGGTGATGCAGAACGTTCGCGAGGTCGGCGGGGCGCAACTGCTCGAAGGTGGCGAGCAGGTTCTCGGCGCCCTGCCCGTGCTCCTCCAGCGAGAACCCGGTGACGGCCGACCACTCGACGGTCAGCGTCTCCCCCTTGGCCCGCCGAAACGCGCCGCCCGCTCTCCCCTTCCGTACGAAGACCCGGTCGATCTCCCAGTCGCGGCGGGCGGGCAGTTGCTGGATGGACACGTCCAGGACGGTGACCGTCTCGGACTGTTTCCCGGTGGACGGCTCCCCGGTCTCGACGAGCGTGACGCGCCGGTCGAGGAGTTCGCCGAGCACGAGCCGCTCGGTGGGGCGCTGCTCGAAACGGCGGACGTTCAGCACACCGGTGGTGATGACCTGCCCCGACTGGATGCCGGTCACGCGGGTCATGGGCAGGAAGATGCGGCGGCGGGTGGACAGCTCGACGACGAGGCCGAGCAGCCGAGGGGGCCGCCGTCCGACGCGCAGTATGGCGACCAGGTCGCGCACACGTCCCACCTGGTCGCCACTGGGGTCGAAGACGGCGATGCCGGAAAGGTGTGAGACGAAGATCCTGGGGGCGGCTGCCGCCATCCCGGCGCCTCCTTCCTCGTACGTCGTACGGGCTTCGGTACGGGTGCTATTGACTCTCATGTCCGCTCGGGTGGGCTTCAGGCTAGCCCGTACCGGTCGGATACGCCCTGGTGAGCGGTCCGGACGGACTGACTCCGAGTGCCGTGGCGGACCCCGGTACGCTGCGGTACGCCGTTGAGGTCAACCGCATGAGAGGCAGCGCCACCTGTGACTGCGATTCCCCAGGGACGTACCCGTAAGGCAGCGCTGGCGAGGGGCGTGTGCGCGCTCGTCGTGGCGGGGGCAGGGGTGACGGGGTGCGGCAGCGACGATCCGGACGCGGGTACCAACGGGGTCGGGAAACTTCCCCCCGCCAAGATCCACAGCAGCACCCGGGCGGCCGCCGAGGCCGCCGGGACGGTACGGCTGTCCGGAGCCGTGGTCAGCAACAAGCGCACGTACAAGCTGGACATGCAGCTCAAGAAGGACGGCGGTACCGGCTCGGTCGCCTCGAAGGGTGTGACGTTCCGGTTGTTGCGGGTCGACGAGCACCTCTTCATCAAGGCCGACGCGGACTTCTGGGGCCGGCAGGAGGGCAAGAGCGACGACAGCACGTCCGACACCGCGGCCGCGGGCAAGCTCGAAGGCAAGTATGTGAAGGTGCCCAAGGGCGACCCCGCCTACCAGCAGCTCAGCGTCTTCACCGACAAGGACGTCCTTCTCGACGGCCTCCTCGGTCTGCAGGGGGAACTCGCCACCGACGGCCACCACGAACTGAACGGCACCCGCATCATCCGCCTCATCGGTGACGAGGGCTCCGGCGGCCGGATCGACATCTCCCTGGAGGGCAAGCCCTACCCTCTCCTCCTCGTCCGCGCCGGCGACGCGGGGACCATCCGCCTGACGGACTGGGGCAAGGATTTCTCCCTGCGGGAACCGGAGAAGGACGACACGGTCGACTACGGCCAGCAGCTCCCGTCCTCCTGAGGGCCCACTCGGCGAGCAGGGAGCAGGGAGCAGGGAGCAGGGAGGGGGGGAGAGGTGAGGGGTGAGGGGTGAAGGGGGCGGCCCGCGCGGACAGGTCCTAGCGGCGCTTGCGGCCTCCGAAGAGCAAGCGCGGCACTGACGCCGGGATCGGCTGCCGCGTAGTCGCCACCGTAGGCACCGGCGCCGCAGCCAACGATCCCTCGGGCAATGACGCGGTCGAACCCGTCGGCGTCAGCCGAACGACCCGGCACTCACGAGCCCACCGCTCCGTCATGGCCTCGCCGTCAGGTGCGTTCAACCGCTTCCCCTTCAGCTCGCCGACGGCCAGGGCCCACTCCTCGGACCGGGGAGCCAGCTCCAGGACCGTCGCGGACCAGGAGACGAGCCGCCCGCCCTTGTCCTTGCTGCGGACCGTGACCTCCGCCTCGCGGCCGTCCACGAGCCCGGGCAGCGGCTGCTCACCGGGTCCGTCCCCGATCAGGTACACCGCTCCGTCGTGCCACACGTGCCACAGCGCACGGGCCGGCTCTCCGGGGCCCTGCGGGTCCAGCGAGGGAACACCGCTGCCTCGCACCCAGATGAGCCCGGACTTCTTGGTGGCCTCCTCGATGAGGGCCCGGTGGTCGGGCGAGGGGCTGGCCTGATCCGTCATGACGCCCAGCCTAGTCGGGCCCCGCCCGGCCCCGCCGGGTCCTTCAGAGCCAGCCGTTGCGCTTCAGGGTCCGGTGGATGCTCAGGCAGAGCATCACCGTGATGCCCATGATCACGGGATACCCGTACCGCCAGTGCAGCTCCGGCATGTGCTCGAAGTTCATGCCGTACACCCCGCACACCATCGTCGGCACGGCGATGATCGCCGCCCAGGACGTGATCTTGCGCATGTCCTCGTTCTGCGCGACGGACGCCTGCGCGAGGTTGGCCTGGAGGATCGAGTTGAGCAGCTCGTCGAAGCCGACGACCTGTTCCTGTACCCGCGCCAGGTGGTCGGCGACATCCCGGAAGTACTTCTGGATGTCGGGGTCGACCAGCCGCATCGGCCGCTCGCTCAGCAGCTGCATGGGTCGCATCAGTGGCGACACCGCGCGCTTGAACTCCAGGATCTCCCGCTTGAGCTGGTAGATCCGGGCCGAGTCGACACCGCGCGACACCCCACGGCGGCCGGGCGAGAACACCTCGGTCTCGACGTCGTCGATGTCGTCCTGCAGGGCGTCCGCGACCGCGATGTAGCCGTCCACGACATGGTCGGCGATGGAGTGCAGCACCGCGGAGGGGCCTTTGGCGAGCAGCTCCGGGTCGTCCTGCAGCCGGTGCCGCAGCGCCCGCAGCGAGCCCTGTCCGCCGTGCCGCACGGTGATGAAGAAGTCCCGCCCGGTGAAGCACATCACCTCGCCGGTCTCCACGACCTCGCTGGTGGCGGTGAGTTCGGCGTGCTCGACGTAGTGGATGGTCTTGAAGACGGCGAACAGGGTGTCGTCGTACCGCTCCAGCTTGGGCCGCTGGTGGGCGTGGACGGCGTCCTCGACGGCGAGCGGGTGCAGCCCGAACTCGGCGGCCACGCCCGAGAATTCGTCCTCGGTGGGCTCGTGCAGGCCGATCCAGGCGAACCCTCCGTCGCGTCGCACCTGGCGGATGGCCGCCCGCGGCGTGAGGCTGTCGTCGGACGGGAGGCGGGCGCCGTCGCGGTAGACCGCGCAGTCGACAAGGGCCGAACTCTCCCCGGCCGCCCGGGTGGTGTCGTAGGCGCCGCCGTCCTTGCGCAGCGATGGGCGGACCGCGGCCCGCAGAGTGTGGATCATCGACATGGCTGGCTCCTTCGCGAACGAAGGCCGCCGACGACGGTTGGAACCGCCCGGAATGGGGACGTCCTGACTGCGGATGTTTGGCACGTCCACAAAGCGGGGAGCACCGCACCGTCACGGTGGCAGCTTCGCTACTGATACAGATCAGAAAAATTCAGACAGATCAGGAAAAACGAAGTGCTCTTCCGTTGTGCACCGGACCGGCCATGACGCGAGCGCGAGAGGTGGCAGCCAGTAGAGCGTGAGCTCTGGAAGCTGAGAGGAACTCAGCAGCCGGAAGAGCGGGTGGTACTACCTGGTCGACTTCGATCCATGGAGCCCCACCTCCTCCGGCCGGTCCCCCGTAGGGGAGGTCCATCCCCCGTAGGGGAGTCTCATGCGTCGAGACGTGGGCCGGGACTCGAGAGCGACGCTTCTGCGTGCTGCCCCGGCCAGCGGCCAAGAGTATCAGCCGACTGAAGTGTCAAGTCGTCGCTTTGCCTGCTGCTGACGAGTTCTATGCTCGGCGCATGGTTGATGTTCTTCCTCTGGTGGAAGCCCGGTTGCGTACTGCGCTGGGCGAACCGGACGCGCGCGCCGCGGTGACCTTCCTCGGCACCGACCGCATCGAGGTGCTCCGTTTCACGGACGCGGACACCAGCGGTACGGGCCGTGCGGATGGTACGGGCCGTGCGGATGGTGCGAGTAGTACGGCGGGCGCGGGGATCGTCCGCTACGCGACGCTCGGTATGTCCGCCCAGCCGATGGCGGACCCCACGGCGGTCCTCGCCGACCCGGTCGCGGGCCCGCGCGCCGAGCTGGTCCTCTCGGTACGGGCAGGCGCCGCCGACACCGACAAGGTGCTCCGCGCCCTCGCCGTACTGGCCGCGTCGCCGCAGGTCGAGGGACTGGTCGTGGCTCCGGGTGCCTCGCTCGACGTGGGCGATCCGCTGTGGCCCGGCGCTTCCTTCACCTCCGTCCTGGTCGCCGAGCCGGGCGGCCTGGTCGAGGACCTCGAACTCGACGCACCCCTCGATCCCGTACGGTTCCTGCCGCTGCTCCCCATGACGCCGAACGAGGCCGCGTGGAAGCGGGTCCACGGCGCGGGGGCCCTCCAGGAGCGCTGGCTCGCAAGCGGAACGGACCTGCGCGATCCCTCACGCAAGTCCGTTTCCCTGGACTGACCGGACTGACCGGACTGACCGGACTGACCGGACTGACCGGACTGACCGGACTGGACAGACGGACCGGGCTGGCCCTCAACTGGCCGATCTCAAGTGGCCAGTTGGGAATCTCACACTCCGTTCGAGCGGGCCTCGGTTCGAGTTGGTCTCCGATCGAGCGGGCCTCAGTTCGCGAAGACGGTGACGCTGTCCTCGGTCGCGTGCCGCTCCTCCAGCCGCTCCGCCTGGTGCGTGAGGGCGTCGCGGCGTACGAGGACGACGAGCGCGCCCAGCGCCGCCGTGACGGCCGCGACCACGAACGGGATGTGGACGTCGGTCCACTCCTCGATCCTCGGCGCGAAGAAGGGAGCCGCGGCGGCCGCGAACCAGCGGACGAAGTTGTAGCCGGCGCTCGCCACCGGGCGAGGCGCGTCCGACACACCGAGGGCGAGTTCCGTGTAGACGGTGTTGTTCACGCCGATGAACGCGCCGGACAGGATCGTGCAGACGACGGCCGTGGTGTGGCTGCCGTATCCGAGGGCGAGCACGTCGGCCGCGAGCAGCACCAGTGAGCCGCCGAGCACCTTCAGCGAGCCGAACCGTGCCTGGACGCGTGGCGCCACGAGCACCGAGAACACCGCGAGCAGCACACCCCAGGCGAAGAAGACCGCGCCCGAGCTGTAAGGACTCATGTTCAGTACGAACGGCGTGAAGGCCAGCACGGTGAAGAACGTGTAGTTGTAGAAGAACGCCGAGGCCGCCACCGAGGCGAGGCCCCCGTGACCCAGTGCCTTGACCGGGTCGAGCAGACCCGTCTTGCGCGCGGGCTTCGGCTGCTCCTTCAGGAACGCCGTGATGCACAGGAACCCGATTGCCATCAGGAACGCGGTGCCGAAGAACGGGTAGCGCCAGCTGGCGTCACCGAGCAGCGCGCCCAGCAGGGGCCCGCAGGCCATGCCGAGGCCCAGGGCGGACTCGTACAGAAGGATCGCCGCCGCGCTTCCGCCGGCCGCAGCGCCGACGATGACGGCGAGGGCGGTGGAGACGAAGAGGGCGTTGCCGAGCCCCCAGCCCGCCCGGAAGCCGACGAGTTCGCCGACCGAGCCGGATGTGCCGGACAGACCGGCGAAGACCACGACCAGCGCGAGGCCCAGGAGCAGGGTGCGGCGGCCGCCGATACGGCTGGAGACGAAGCCCGTGACGAGCATCGCGAGGGCGGTGATCAGGAAGTACGAGGTGAAGAGCAGGGAGACCTGGCCGGCGGTGGCGTCCAGGCCCTTGGCGATGGACGGCAGGATCGGGTCGACGAGACCGATGCCCATGAAGGCGACGACGGATGCCCCGGCGGTCGCCCAGACCGCCTTCGGCTGACGCAGAAGGCCCCCGGCCCCCGCGTCGAACGTGTCCCCCTTCGCGTCCCCGCTCGTGTCCCCCTTCGCGTCCTCTTCGGTGGGACCTCCCGTGCTGATGGTCATGCCCGCTCCTTCACTGCTCGCGGAGATGGTTGGCGTATACACACAATAAGTTAGATCGCCTAATGAATGCAAGCTACATCTAGTTTTGTGCGGTGAGGAGCCACGGCAGGGAGGTGACAGGCGCACGCCGGACGGGTGATCGTCCTTGACGCGACGAAGGACGGGGAGGACCGTTGTGCCTTATGAGGGGCGAACCCAGTTGCCCGAAGTGTGGTGGCCGGGTCAGGGCTCCCGGCCTCTTTGCCGACTCCTGGCAGTGTGATGTGCACGGCATCGTGCATCCGCTGCAGCCCGTGATCCCGCCCAGCGTCGAGGCCCTCGGTGTGGTCGTGCACCGTGCGCGCGTACCGGTGTGGATGCCGTGGCCACTGCCTGTCGGCTGGCTCTTCACGGGTGCGGCGTTCGCCGGTGACGACCGCAGTGGCGGTCGCGCGACGGCGGTGGCCTGCTCGGGGCCCGGGCCGCTCGGCGGTATGGGGGAGCTGATGCTTGTCGCCGAGGAGCTGGGCGTGGGCCTCGGCGCGCGGTACGCGGGCATCGACGGACTCGATCCGGGTCCGTACATGAACGTCGAGAAACCCGCGGAGGCGAAGGTGCTGGCCGCAGGGCGGCCGACACCCCTCTGGCACGTCCCCGGGGCGCCCGACGACCGGGCCGTGTTCGCGGGTGAGGCGCGCGGACTGTGGCTGTGGGCGGTGGTGTGGCCCGAGCAGGCGGGGTTGATGATGTACGACGAGCTGGTGCTGACGGACCTGCGGGACGCCGGCGCGGAGGTCGACCTGCTGCCGTGCGGGGCGCTGTCCCCGCGGATCCTTGAGCCGTAGGGCTCCGTAGGGCTCCGTAGGGCTCCGTAGAGCTTCGCGGGGCTGGGCAGGGCTTCGTAGGGCGTCGTGATGCGTCGATGCGCAGGCGCAGGGGCGTGGGGGTGCTTCTGTAGGGGGTGCTCATGTGTTGTGGGTGTGACAAGAGTGGTCCGGAAGGCCGTTATCCTTGAGCGGTTCCCTTCGTTCCGCCTGTGTCTGGAGTTCGCGTCGTGCGCATCGATCTGCACTGCCACTCCAAGGCCTCCGACGGTACGGACACCCCGGCCGAGCTGGTGCGGAACGCGGCCGCGGCCGGTCTCGACGTCGTCGCGCTGACCGACCACGACACCACCCGCGGATACGCCGAGGCGATCGCGGCCGTGCCCGCCGGACTGACACTCGTGACCGGCGCCGAGCTGTCCTGCCGCCTCGACGGCGTCGGTCTGCACATGCTGGCGTACCTCTTCGATCCCGAGGAGCCGAACCTGTTGCGTGAGCGCGAACTCGTACGCGATGACCGGGTGCCGCGTGCCCAGGCGATGATCGGCAGTCTGCGGGAACTGGGCGTGCCCATCACGTGGGAGCAGGTGGCGCGGATCGCGGCCGGTGGGTCCGTGGGCCGTCCGCACATCGCCACCGCTATGGTCGAACTGGGTGTCGTGCCCACTGTCTCGGACGCGTTCACGACCGAGTGGCTAGCCGACGGCGGCCGGGCGCACATCCGGAAGCACGAGTCGGACCCCTTCGAGATGATCCGGCTGGTGAAGGCCGCGGGCGGGGTGACCGTCTTCGCGCATCCCGCCGCCGCCAAGCGGGGGCGGACCGTGCCGGAGTCCGCGATCGCCGAGCTGGCCGCGGCCGGTCTCGACGGGATCGAGGTCGACCACATGGACCACGACGCTGACACCCGGGCCCGGCTGCGCGGGCTCGCCGGCGACCTGGGGCTGCTGACGACCGGGTCCAGCGACTACCACGGCAGCCGCAAGGCGTGTGAGCTCGGGGAGTTCACCACGGATCCCGAGATCTACGGCGAGATCACCCGCCGCGCGACCGGGGCGCTTCCCGTTGCCGGCGCGGGCGGGAACGCGGGCGCGTAACGGAGTTCGTCCCGTTACCTTTTCCGTGGCCCCGCAATGGGGCGCCCTCGACACCCACGCAAGGCCTCACTCATGTTCGACCTCGCCGTCTTCGGCTCCCTCTTCCTCACGCTCTTCGTCATCATGGATCCCCCCGGGATCACCCCGATCTTCCTCGCGCTGACGTCCGGACGGCCCGCCAAGGTGCAGAAGCGGATGGCCTTTCAGGCCGTCTGCGTGGCCGGCGGGGTCATTGCAGTCTTCGGACTGCTCGGGCACCAGATCCTCAACTACCTGCACGTGTCCGTGCCGGCACTGATGATCGCGGGCGGTCTGCTGCTCCTGCTCATCGCGCTCGACCTGCTCACGGGCAAGACGGACGAGCCCAAGCAGACGAAGGACGTCAACGTCGCCCTCGTACCGCTGGGCATGCCGCTGCTCGCCGGTCCCGGTGCGATCGTGTCCGTCATCCTGGCCGTGCAGAAGGCCGACAGTGTGTCGACCCAGGTGTCGGTGTGGGCGGCGATCGTCGCCATCCATGTCGTGCTGTGGGTCGTGATGCGGTACTCGCTGCTGATCATCCGTGTCATCAAGGACGGTGGTGTGGTGTTGGTGACGCGGCTCGCGGGCATGATGCTCTCCGCGATCGCCGTGCAGCAGATCATCAACGGCGTCACGCAGGTCGTCCAGGGCAGCTGAAGGCACAACCGAAGGCGCAATCGAAGGCGCAACCGAAGACGCTGCTGAACGCGTAGCTGAACGCGGAACCCCCGCCCGGCATCGTGCCGGGCGGGGGTTCCGAAAACTGTCAAACGACCGCTGCTATGAGGCCGAGGTGTCGGCCGGGCGGATCCAGAGGCGCTGCCCGATGGCGGCGGCCTGCTGAACGATCCGGTTGACGGAGGCGGCGTCCACGACGGTGCTGTCCACGGCCGTGCCGTCGACGTCGTCGAGTCGCATGATTTCGAAGCGCAAGGGCTTCTCCCTTCGTCTGGTCATCCTCCTGAAGGAGAACTACTGGTGGGTGGGTGAGCGAGGCGTATGCGTCCCGCGTTCCCACAGGAGTCAACGGGATGTTTGTTACGAACATTCCCTACGCTAAAGAAAACTTTCGAACGTCTAACTACTTGTGAGTATCGGGACTGCGTGTGTTCACGCGATGACGTCCTGCGACAATGAGGCACATATGAATGACGACTTCGCGGCAACCGACGACCTCGCCGCCCTCGGTGCGCGCGTCGACCGCACGAACGAGCTGCTTCACCGCGTGCTCGCCGAGGTGGCGAAGACGCCGTCGACCCATGCGATCTTCGTCGACGCCGGGTACCTGTACGCGGCCGCGGGCCGGCTCGTCGCCGGAACTGAGGACCGCCGGGCCTTCGAGCTGGACGCCGAGGGGCTCATCGACGCGCTGATCGACCGGGCTCGCACGATCTTCGCGGACAGCAGGCTGCTGCGCGTCTACTGGTACGACGGAGCGCGGCGCCGCATCCACACCGCCGAGCAGCAGTCCATCGCCGAGCTGCCCGACGTCAAGGTCCGGCTCGGCAACCTCAACGCCAACAACCAGCAGAAGGGCGTCGACTCCCTGATCCGTTCCGATCTGGAGTCACTGGCCCGGCACCGCGCCATCAGCGACGCCACGCTCATCGGCGGCGACGAGGACCTGGTCTCGGCGGTCGAGGCGGCGCAGGGGTACGGGGCCCGGGTCCACCTCTGGGGCATCGAGGCGCCGGAGGGCCGCAACCAGGCGGAGCCGCTGCTCTGGGAGGTCGACAGTCAGCGCACCTTCGACCTGGAGTTCTTCAAGCCGTACGTGGCCCGGCGCACGGCGGCCTCGTACGACGCCTCGGCGGTGAGCAGGCCCGCCCGGGAGGACGTGCGGTTCGTGGGGGCGCAGATCGCCGCGAAGTGGCTGGCCTCTCGGGGGCGGGAGTCGCTGGCGGAGCTCCTGCCCGGACACCCGTATCTCCCCGGGCCGGTCGACCAGGAACTGCTCGTGGAGTCCGAGGGGCTGCTCCAGTACTCGCTGCGGGGCCAGGCCGATCTGCGGCGGGCACTGCGGGACGGCTTCTGGGACCACCTGCAGGGCCAGTACTAGCCGGGATCACCTGCAGGGCCAGTGCTAGCCGGGATCACCTGCAGGGCCAGTGCTAGCCGGGATCACCTGCAGGGCCAGTACTGGACGGCCCTGCGGTGACGTGCTCAGCCCACGCGGTCCCAGAACGCGGCGAGGGACTCGGCCGTCTCCAGGGGGCGGTCGGCGTTGGGCGAGTGGTCGGCCCCGTGGACCACCGTGCGGTGTGCCTCCAGGCGCAGGGCCATGTCGTCGAGGAGCGGGACCGGCCAGGTGTCGTCGCTCTCGCCCGACAGGACGTGCACGGGCAGTGGCAGGGCCGCCAGGTCGTGCACCCGGTCGGGTTCCTCGCACAGTTGCCGACCCGCGGCGGTGAGCTGAGCCGGGCTGTTGCCGAGCCAGCGCCGCCTCAGGTCCTCCTGCTCGTCGAGGCCGGCGTCCAGCTCGCCCTCGGCGTCCTCCGGGGCCTCCAGTGCCCGGATCGCCTCCCACACCTGTGCCATGTCCATCACGGCGAGCGCGTCCCGCAGCAGCTTCACACGCTGCCGCTGGCTGGGGGAGATCTCCGCGGGCCCGGAGGACACCAGGGTGAGCGACCGGAAACGGGCGGGCTCCAGCAGGACGGCCGCCCGGGCGACCTGTCCGCCGAACGAATGGCCCACGAGGTGGAAGCGGTCCTCGGGGCCGTCGGCCAGCGCGTCGATCTGAGCAAGCACATCTTGCGCCAACTCGCCCTGTGCGTAAGGCGTTTCGTCGTCCCGAGGGCCCGGTGTCTCGTACTGGCCCCGGCCGTCCACCGCGACGGTCCGGTATCCGGCCGCCGCTAGTGGTACGTGCAGCGAGATGAAGTCCTCCTTGCTGCCGGTGAACCCCGGCAGCAGCAGCGCGGTTCCCTTCACGGGGCTGCCCGCGTCGATCACGGCGAACTCCCCGCGCGCGGTGCCGAGGCGATACGCGCGGGCCCCGGAGGGCGGGACGAAGGTGGCGGGCCTGCTCATGAGAAGGAGGCTATCCGGGGAACCTGACGGGCGGCATAGCGGGCGGTGGCACCGGCCTCACACCGCCGTGTCGGGTCATGGTCATGGTCACGGACGGAACGCCGAACGGCCCGGCCCCCACCATTGGGGACCGGGCCGTCGGGTGCGAACCTCAGCTCTCCGCGGGCTCGGCGGCCGCGGCCGCCTTGCGCGCGCGGCGGCGCGGCTTGGCCTCGGGCGCGACCTCGGCCGTCACCGCATCCGTCACCGACTCCGTGGCCGCATCCGTGGTCGTGGCCTTGGCGGCCGTCTTGCGGGTACGGCGGGGCTTGGCAGGAGCCTCGGCGCTGTCCGACTCGCCCTCGGTGGCCTGGGCCGGGATGTCGGTCTCGGCGACCGCGACCTTGCGCGCGCGGCGGCGGGGCTTCGTCTCGGTCGCCTCGGCCGTGTCCACGGCGCTTTCCGCGGCCTCCGTGGGTACGGCGGCCTTGCGGGTACGGCGCGGCTTCGTCGCCGTGGCCGCCGGTGCCTCGACCGTCGTGCCTTCGGCGGTGTCCACCGCGGTCTCGGCGGCCTTGCGCGTACGCCGACGCGGCTTGGCCTCGGGCTCCTCGGTCACCTGCGCCGGGATGCCGGCTTCGGCAACCGCGGTGACCTCGGCGGTTTCTGCGGCCTTACGGGTCCGGCGGCGCGGCTTGGCCTCAGCGGCCTCGGCGGTGTCCAGGGCTGCCTCGGCGGCGACCGTGGTCGTGGCCTTGCGCGTACGGCGCGGCTTCGCCTCGACGGCCTCGACCGGGTCCACGACGGCTTCCACCGTGGCTTCGGCGGCCTTGCGGGTGCGACGGCGCGGCTTGGTCTCGGTGACCTCCGCGGCCTCCGGCACCTCGACGGCCGTGCCCTCGGCGGTGTCCACCGCGGTCTCGGCGGTCCCGGCGGCCTTACGGGTCCGGCGGCGGGGCTTGGTCACGACGGCCTCGGCGACCTCGGTCGACTCGGCCGCGGGGGCGTCCTCGACGACGACGGCCACCTCGGGCTGCCCGGCCTCCGCGGTGCGGCGCGTGCGACGGCGGCGCGGCTTGGCCTCCGCATCCGCCACCGGCTCGGCGGTCGGTGCGGCGGCAGGCTCGGTGATGTCGAGGTCCGTGCCCTGGTCCGTGCCCTCAGCCGTGGCGAGCGCGGTCTCTGCCGCGTCCGACCCGCCTCCGACCCGTGTGCGACGACGCCTGCGCGGGGTGCGCGGCTCGGTCGCCGGGGCCGACTCGACCGTCTCCGGGGCGGTCTGTGACGTGGATTGCGATGTGGTCTGCGCGGTCGTCTGCGGCTCCGCGGCGTCGAGCGCCGTGCCGTTGCGCGTACGACGGCGGCGGCGCGGTGTGCGCGCCGCACGCTCGCGGTCACCGCCACGGTCACGATCACCGCCACGGTCCCCGCCACGATCGCGGTCACGGTCCCGGTTGCGCTCGGCGACCGGAGCCGGACCCGCGGAACGGCCGCCGCGGCCGCCGCGAGCGCCACGCCCGCCGGTCTCGCCGAGGTCCTCGACGACCTCGGCCGACAGACCGGCGCGGGTGCGCTCGCCACGCGGCAGGACACCCTTGGTGCCTACCGGGATGTTCAGCTCCTCGAAGAGGTGCGGGGACGTGGAGTACGTCTCCGGCGGGTCCGGGAAGCCGAGGTCCAGCGCCTTGTTGATCAGCTGCCAGCGCGGGATGTCGTCCCAGTCGACGAGCGTGACCGCGATGCCCTTGGCGCCCGCACGGCCCGTACGGCCGATGCGGTGCAGGTACGTCTTTTCCTCTTCGGGGGACTGGTAGTTGATGACGTGCGTGACGCCCTCGACGTCGATGCCGCGCGCGGCCACGTCGGTGCAGACGAGCACGTCGACCTTGCCGTTGCGGAACGCGCGCAGCGCCTGCTCGCGGGCGCCCTGGCCGAGGTCGCCGTGGACCGCGCCGGAGGCGAAGCCGCGCTGCTGCAGCTGGTCGGCGAGGTCCGCCGCCGTCCGCTTCGTACGGCAGAAGACCATCGCGAGACCGCGGCCGTCGGCCTGCAGTATGCGCGAGACGAGCTCGGGCTTGTCCATGTTGTGCGCGCGGTAGATGAACTGCGCGGTGTTCGCGACCGTCGCGCCCGCGTCGTCCGGCTCCGAGGCGCGGATGTGCGTGGGCTGCGACATGTAGCGGCGCGCGAGGCCGATGACCGCGCCCGGCATGGTCGCCGAGAACAGCATCGTCTGACGGCGGACCGGCAGCATGTTCATGATCTTCTCGACGTCGGGCAGGAAGCCCAGGTCGAGCATCTCGTCGGCCTCGTCGAGGACGAGGGCGCGCACGTGACTCAGGTTCAGCTTCTTCTGGCCCGCGAGGTCCAGCAGCCGGCCCGGGGTGCCGACGACGACGTCGATGCCCTTCTTGAGGGCCTCGACCTGCGGCTCGTACGCCCGGCCGCCGTAGATGGCGAGAACGCGTACGTTGCGGACCTTGCCCGCGGTGAGCAGGTCGTTGGTGACCTGGGTGCACAGTTCGCGCGTCGGGACGACGACGAGGGCCTGCGGGGCTTCGGTGAGCTGCTCGGGCTGCGCCCGGCCGGCCTCGACGTCCGCGGGGACGGTCACGCGCTCAAGGAGCGGGAGGCCGAAGCCCAGCGTCTTGCCGGTACCGGTCTTGGCCTGGCCGATGACGTCGTTGCCCGCGAGGGCGACGGGGAGCGTCATCTCTTGGATGGGAAAGGGACTCATGATGCCGACGGCCTCAAGGGCCTCGGCAGTCTCGGGAAGGATCCCGAGGTCTCGGAAAGTAGTCAGGGTGCTGCCTCTTCTGTGTACGCGGTGCGAGGCGAGCGCGGGGGTCGTGTCGGGGACCGTGCCGGGGACGTCGGCCGCTCTTGACCAGCGGGCCGGGTGGCATGGGACCACTGCCGACGCTCGAGCGTTCGTACCGCTGAGGGTCCCTCCGAATGCCGTACGAACTGTGCCGTACGGGCTAGGAGGGCTGTCTGATCGGAGCCGATCGGGCCACCGACCGGGCATCCTCATTCGTGCGGGCCCGCCAAGTTACGTAGATCAACTCAGCGAACGCAATACCACCATACCCTGGATCCGTGCATATGCGATGGCCGATTTGGTCACGTAGTCGTTGTCACACTGATTGACCAGGGCCTTCCACCGCACGGTGAGCGGGCTATTGTGCGCTTCATGACGACGCCTGACAACGCTTCCGACACACCCGCCGAACCCACCGGAGTCGCCGCCCAGGACTGGGGCAAGGCTTCCGTCGACCCCCAGTACCGTGCCGCGGTCGTGGACCTGATCGGAGCGCTCGCATACGGGGAACTGGCGGCGTTCGAGCGTCTCGCGGAGGACGCCAAGCTGGCACCGACGCTCGGCGACAAGGCAGAGCTGGCGAAGATGGCCTCAGCGGAGTTCCACCACTTCGAGCAGCTCAGGGCCCGGCTCACCGAGATCGGGGCCGAGCCGACCCAGGCGATGGAACCGTTCGTCGCCGCGCTCGACGGGTTCCACAAGCAGACGGCGCCCTCCGACTGGCTGGAAGGGCTCGTCAAGGCGTATGTCGGCGACTCGATCGCCAGTGACTTCTACCGGGAGGTCGCGGCCCGGCTCGACGCCGACACACGGAAGCTCGTGCTGGCCGTCCTCGACGACACGGGGCACGCCTCGTTCGCCATCGAGAAGGTGCGGGCCGCCATCGACGCGGATCCGCGGGTGGGCGGGCGGCTCGCCCTCTGGGCGCGGCGGTTGATGGGTGAGGCGCTGTCGCAGTCCCAGCGGGTGGTTGCCGACCGGGACGCCCTTTCGACGATGCTCGTCGGCGGGGTCGCGGACGGGTTCGATCTCGCGGAGGTGGGGCGGATGTTCTCGCGGATCACCGAGGCGCACACCAAGCGGATGGCCGCGCTCGGGCTGGCTGCCTGAGGCTGCCCGCGCCCTGTGGGACCGCGACCGAGCGGCCCCTGACGGAGCCGGGGCCGCAGTCGTCGTCAGCTGTCGTCAGTCGTCGTTGCGTGAATCGCCGCTCAGACCGTTGCCGAGTGGTGGTGGCGGAGTCTTCCCGCGGGGCGCAGGAGCAGGGAGACGGAGGCCGCGGCTACGGCGATCGCGCCGAGCATCACCGGCAGGAAGCCGGCGGACCCGAGCGCGGTGTGGGTCAGGAAGGCGCCGAAGAGGCTGCCTGCGACGCCTGTCGAGAGGACGAGGCTGCGGACCGGCAGGCGGTGCGGCAGCCGGTATGCGGCCGCCCATGCCAGGGCCAGACCGAGGATGGCGGAGCCGAGCGCTTCCAAAAACATTAGGTGGTCCCTCCCGCACGGCTGTGTGCACTTCGGTCGTAGCCCGTCATACCCGTGACCTGCGGAATGCAATCCTCCCGTGTGGACGAGTTGTGCTCTGTCTGTGAAGTGCGCGGACCTGGACGGTGATCCCGGGGCGACCTTGAGGATGACTCCGAGGGGCACCATGAAGGTGACGTCAGGCGGGCACGGAAGGTGACGTCGGATGCCACGGAAGGTCACGGAAGGTGACGTCGGGCGGGAATGAGAGCGGGAATGAGAGAGGGGCTCGGTGGCCGACGCCACCGAGCCCCTCTCCTGCGTCCTACAGCTACGCCCTACAGCGCGCTGAAGCCCACCTTGCGGGCCGTCGGCTCGCCGAGCTCCACATATGCGAGGCGGTCCGCCGGGACCAGGACCTTGCGGCCGTGGTCGTCCACGAGGCTGAGCAGCTGCGACTTGCCGGCCAGCGCCTCCGACACCGCGCGCTCGACCTCTTCCGGGGTCTGACCGCTCTCCAGAACGATCTCGCGGGGCGCGTGCTGCACGCCGATCTTGACCTCCACGGCTATGTCCCTCCGACGGTCACTGATGTGCGCGTTCGTCCGCGCCGTACGCAGCACACATTAGCCCGGTGAGGGGATGTGCATGCCCCGCCCGAGAACGCCAGGAGCGAACACCTCGTGGGAACAAAGTGGCGCCTGGCGCTCGGCGGCGCCCGGAGTTCGGGGGCGTTCGAGGGAGTTCGGCGGCGATTCGCCGGGACGGTCGCCGTCAGTGGTGCTCGGTGCTGTGCAGGGGGAAACCCGCGATGCCCCGCCATGCCAGAGAGGTCAGCAACTGCACCGCCTGGTCGCGCGGCACGCTGCGGTCGCTGTGCAGCCAGGATCGGGCCACCACCTGGGCGAGTCCGCCCAGGCCCGAGGCAAGGAGCATCGATTCGGCCTTCGACAGACCGGTGTCCTCCGCGATGACCTCGCAGATCGCCTCCGCGCACTCGAACGTGACCTTGTCGACCCGCTGGCGCACCGCGGGCTCGTTCGTCAGGTCCGACTCGAAGACCAGCCGGAAGGCGCCGCCGTCGTCCTCCACGTACGCGAAGTAAGCGTCCATGGTGGCCCGTACGCGCAGGCTGTTGTCCGAGGTGGACGCCAGCGCGGTCTGTACGGACTGCAGCAGTGACTCGCAGTGCTGGTCCAGCAGGGCCAGGTAGAGGTCGAGTTTGCCGGGGAAGTGCTGGTAGAGAACCGGCTTGCTGACGCCCGCGCGTTCGGCGATGTCGTCCATCGCGGCCGAGTGATATCCCTGTGCAACGAACACTTCCTGGGCGGCGCCGAGGAGCTGGTTGCGTCGGGCACGGCGCGGCAGGCGTGTGCCCCGCGGGCGTGCTGCCTCTGTCTGCTCGATGGCTGTCACGCCGCCTCCCAAAATCGTCCACATGCGGTGAGCGCCGCGCGGCCATCGTACTTTTCAGTAACCGTGGTGTGCGCGGTGCGAGCGGAGAATTTCACGAACCGGACGCCGGTAAAATCGTGCCTATCGCCCCATATGGGGGCGTAGTGGACTCGTGGGACTCCTGGTGTGCACCGGTGCATGCTCCGCTGCGTGCCCCGGTGCACACCGGCGAGCGGCCGTCCGGGTGGTCGCCGGCGACCACCCGGGTCCGGTTCACCGATGGTCGTCCTCGTCGAGTTCCACCACTCTCGCCTGTTCGACGAGGTCCGCCTCGCTGGCACTGTCCGGGTCCACGCCGGTCAGCGGGTCGTCCCGGTGGGGCGCGAGATCCTGGTGCTGCTCGGCGATGTCGGCTTCGGGGGCTTCCATGTCGATCTCGTTCCCGTCGGTGTCGTCCGTGTCCTCAAGTGCCTCGGGGTCGGTGGGGTCGACAGTCATGTGTCCTCTTCCCGAGCGGTGCTGGTGCGCTCTTGCGTCGCTCTTGCACGAGTGCGAGTGCCCACGTTCACGAAGCGTATGAGACCTGGGATGGGGGCGCTACGCGATCCGCCCCCGACCGGATCCCTCGGAGGCGCTGCTCCGGTGCTGCTCCGGCAGTCGTCCGGTGCTCCGGCAGTCGTCCGGGCCGGGCCCGGCGGCTCATCCCCTGTGGTGCGGCCGGGCTTTGACTGGGCCCTGTGATGGCGAACACACGATCTAGCGCGTGATCGTCTCGTAACATTGCCGCATGTCTTCGACCGAACTGCCATCAGTGCTGGCCACTTCCGTCGCGCCGAAGGTCAGTTCCGTTCGGGTGGCGGCGGGGGAGCGGCTGCGCGCGATCGGGCTCCCCGGGGTCACCCTGACGGTCCGTTCGAGACCGCCGGCCAGGGAAGGGCTGCCGCCCGCGCTGTACGTGCACGGGCTGGGCGGCTCCTCGCAGAACTGGTCGGCGCTCATGCCGCTCCTCGACGGCCTCGTGGACAGCGAGGCCGTCGATCTGCCGGGCTTCGGCGACTCGCCGCCACCGGACGATGGTGACTACTCGGTGACCGGGCACGCGCGCGCGGTCATCCGCTATCTCGACGCTGCCGAGCGCGGGCCCGTGCACCTCTTCGGGAACTCGCTGGGCGGCGCCGTCACGACGCGCGTGGCCGCCGTACGGCCCGATCTCGTCCGCACGCTCACGCTGGTCTCGCCGGCACTCCCGGAGCTTCGGCCGCAGCGCAGCGCGGTGCCGACGGCGATGCTGGCCGTACCCGGCGTGGCGGCCCTGTTCACCAGGCTCACCAAGGGCTGGTCCGCCGAGCAGCGCGTACGGGGCGTCACGGCGCTCTGTTACGGGGACCCCGGCATGGTGACGCCCGAGGGGTTCCGTAACGCGGTCGAGGAGATGGAGAGGCGGCTTGCCCTTCCCTACTTCTGGGATGCCATGGCACGCTCGGCACGCGGCATAGTGGACGCGTACACACTGGGCGGTCAGCACGGACTGTGGCGCCAGGCCGAGCGGGTGCTCGCGCCGACACTCCTCGTCTACGGGGGCCGCGACCAGCTCGTCTCGTACCGTATGGCCCAGCGTGCGGCGCGTGCTTTCCGGGACTCCCGGTTGCTGACGTTGCCCGACGCGGGGCATGTGGCGATGATGGAGTACCCGGGGACCCTGGCCACGGCCTTCCGTGAACTCCTCGCGGACACAGGCGAGTTGACCGACATCGGCGCTACCGGCGCGAGGAGCTGAAGCGGGACGTGGGACGTCACAGCCGGCGCGGGCCCGCCCCCAAGGGCGACACCGCCGACCCGTCCGCGGTTCCGGCCGCCCGGCCGGAGACGGGGACGACAGGGGTAGGGGTAGGAGCGGCGCGCCGACGGGTCCCCGCGGGGCAGTCCGCCGCAGGGCAGCCGCCGCCGCTGCCTGAGGGATGGGTGCCGCAAGGGCCGCAAGGGTCCGGAGGCCGGCCCGGACAGGGAGTTCCGCCTTCCGGAGGCCAGGTGTCTCCGAGCGGGGCTCCCCGGTATACCGGTGGGGCTCCGCAGCACTCGGAGCAGTACCACCGGGACCAGCACCACGTGGACCAGCACCACGTGGACCAGTACTCGAACTCGTACTCGGACGGGATGCAGGCAGGGGGAACGCCACAGCTTCCCGACGGCACACCCGCGCACGGATTTCCGCGCCTGCCGGACGGGACGCCCGCGCACGGGTTTCCGCGGTTCCAGGACGGGACTCCGGCCCATGGGTTTCCGCGGTTGCCCGACGCCGCTCCGGCTCCCGGTGCGCCGCGTCCTGCCGATGGCACCCCGGGCCGGGGCGTGCCCCGCGTCCGCGGTGGACACCCCGAGCAGCGGGAGGCCGGCGGCGGCTGGGGCGAAGCGAGGGCGGGCACCGGATACGGGGTGCCGCAGACGTCTCCGCAAGGGTCGCCGAATGGACCGCAGCCAGGGCCGCGGAATGGACCGCGGCAAGGGCCGCCGAATGGGCCGCAGCAAGGGTCTCCGCAGGGGGCGCCGCGAGGTCCGGGCCAAGGCGCGCCCCGGGACCGCCAGGGACTCCCGATCCCCGGGCAGCGGTACGCGCCGGCCGCGGCGGGAGCCGGCGGCCCCCGCCAGACCTACGTCGACGCTTTCGGCCGGCGCGGCGACGCCTCCGGTCGGGACGGTGACGCTTCCGGTCGGGATGGTGACGGCTTCGCGCCCCGTTCCGCCACAACGGCGGGGACGGCGCTCCGCGCAGACCCCTTCGCCCCCGTCACCGACTGGGACGAGGAGGCCGACCACAAGGCGCCGCCCCGGGAGCGGGTGGCGCCCGAGGTTCTGCCGGGGAAGGCCAAGGGCGGTAAGGGGCGGGCCTTCACCGGCATCGCGGCCGCCGCCGTCACCACCGTGCTGGCCGTCGTCGTGGCGGGTCAGGTCGCCGACGGGGGCAAGGACGACACCGCACAGCCGGGGACGTCCAGCGGCGCCGACCGGCAGGCCAAGGACTCCGCGTCGCGCACCGACAAGCGGGCTGCCCCGCCCGCGAAGCCGGGCGTGGCGACGCTGCCGTACGCACAGCAGATGGCGGCGAAGTACCCCCTGGCGGCCGGGCTCAAGGGCGGCGGGAAATTCGAGGCGGTCGCGGGCCTCGACAAGGCACCGGGAACCGGACGGAAATACACCTATCGTGTCGACGTCGAGAAAGCCATCGGCCTCGACGGAGAGCTCTTCGCGCAGGCCGTGCAGAAAACCCTGAACGACAAGCGGAGTTGGGCTCACGGCGGTGGCCGCACCTTCGAGCGGATCTCGTCCGGGAAGCCCGACTTCGTCATCACGCTGGCCAGTCCGGGCACCACCGCGTTCTGGTGCGCCAAGTCGGGTCTCGACACCACCCAGGACAACGTCTCCTGCGACTCGGCCGCCACCGACCGCGTGATGATCAACGCGTATCGCTGGGCCCAGGGCTCCGAGACATACGGGAACAAGATGTACGCGTACCGTCAGATGCTGATCAACCACGAGGTCGGCCACCGGCTCGGATTCGGCCATGTGAGCTGCAGCGTCGACGGAGGGCTGGCCCCTGTGATGCAGCAGCAGACCAAGTTCCTGAACCATGACGGAATCAGCTGCCGCCCCAACCCCTGGGCCTTTCCCGGAAGTTGATCGTGGGCCGGCCGTGACTCGGTCACGAGTCCGGCCATGAGCCGGCCGGGAGCGGCCGAAGAGTGCACATCTCACATTGACACCCGGGGAAAATTCGTTCATATTTTCTCGCATGTCGCCTCGTCACATCTCCGGACGCGCAGCCCTTGAGCTGGCGCTGTTCGGCGTGACCGCGCTCTGCGTGGCCGACATTCACTGTCGCTGACCTTCGCCCCTGGCGCGCGTCGGCGTTTTCCTCGCTTTCCACCGGCAGAGCACCGTAATTACGGTGCCTGGGTGCTTTTCGACGTGCCTCCGTGCCCTCGGGGCGATTTCCGCGATTTTTCCGCCGCCGCGTCCTGTTTCCGCGCGGTATTCGCCGAATTCTCCGAGGGGTTTCCTCCCATGCGTCAATCGTCCGTCACAGCGCGCCGTCTGGCCGCCGTATCCGTCAGCCTGGCCGTGGCAGCGGGCGCAGTCGCCTGTGGGCCAAAGGACAACGATGCCAAGGCCGAGCCCGGCAGCGCAGGAGCCCAACCGCGCAAGGGCGGCACCCTCACTGTCCTCAACACCGACCCGCAGCAGGACTTCGACCCCGCCAGGCTCTACACCTCCGGTGGCGGCAACGTCCCGTCTCTCGTCTTCCGTACGCTCACCACGCGCAACCGTGAGAACGGGGCGGAGGGCGCCGAGGTCGTGCCCGACCTCGCCACCGACACCGGCAGACCGAGCCAGAACGCGACCGTGTGGACGTACACCCTGAAGAAGGGGCTCAAGTACGAGGACGGTACCGCGATCACCTCGGCCGACATCAAGTACGGCATCGAGCGGTCCTTCGCGGCCGAACTCTCCGGCGGGGCGCCCTACTTGAGAGACTGGCTGATCGGCGGGGCCGACTACCAGGGGCCCTACAAGGACAAGGGCGAGGACAAGGGCGAGGGCAAGGGCAAGAAGGGCCTCGACTCCATCGAGACGCCCGACGAGCAGACCATCGTCTTCCGCCTCAACAAGCCCGAGGGGGAGTTCCCCTACCTCGCCACGCAGACCCAGTTCGCGCCCGTCCCGGAGGCCAAGGACACAGGGACGAAGTACGAGCAACACCCGGTCTCGTCCGGTCCCTACAAGGTCGTCACCAACGAGAACGACGGCGAGCGGCTGGTCCTGGCGCGCAACACGCACTGGTCCGCGACGACGGACGCCGAGCGCAAGGCCTACCCCGACAAGATCGACGTACGGTCCGGTTTCGACTCGTCGGTCATCAACCAGCGGCTGTCGTCCTCGCAGGGCGCGGACGCCGCCGCCGTGACCACCGACACCAACCTGGGGCCGGCCGAACTCGCCAAGGTCAGCGGTGACAAGGAACTCGCCGCGCGGGTGGGTACCGGACACTTCGGCTACACGAACTACATCGCCTTCAACCCGAAGGTGAAGCCGTTCGACGACCCGAAGGTGCGCCAGGCGATCTCGTACGCCGTCGACCGCACCTCCGTGATCAACGCGGCGGGCGGGTCCTCCCTGGCGGAAGCCGCGACGACATACCTGCCGGACCAGAAGTCCTTCGGCTACACGGAGTACGACCACTTCCCGGCGGGCAGGTCGGGCAACGCGGCCAAGGCCAAGGAGCTGCTGAAGGAGGCGGGGCACGCGAACGGGCTCACCGTGACGCTCACCCATTCCAACGCCAAGGATTTCGAGACCAGCCCGGAGATAGCGACCGCGATCCAGGACGCTCTGAAGAAGGCCGGCATCACGGTCAAGCTCCAGGGACTGGAGGACAACGACTACAAGGACAAGATCCACGGCGCCAGGACCGAGCCCGGCTTCTTCCTCGCGCACTGGGGTGCCGACTGGCCCTCGGGCGGACCCTTCCTGGCTCCGATCTTCGACGGTCGGCAGATCGTCAAGGACGGCGCCAACTTCAACACCGGCTTCCTCGACGACAAGGCGGTCAACGCCGAGATCGACGCGATCAACAAGCTGACCGATCTCGACGCGGCTGCCACGCGCTGGGGCGCACTCGACAAGAAGATCGGCGAGCGGGCGTTGACCGTTCCGCTGTTCCACCCGGTCTACAAGCGGCTGTACGGCAAGGACATCAAGAACATCGTGATCAGCGACTGGACCGGGGTGCTGGACATCTCGCAGGTTGCGGTGAAGTAGCGCCGTGAACGAAGTACTAGTCGCCTCCCAGGGCCCGGGGAAGGGCCCCTCTCAGGCCCCGGGGAAGGGCCAGGTCCTTGGGACGGGGACCGACTCGGCCGTTCTCCCGGGGGTCTCGGGGGTCTCGGGGGTCGCGGGGGCCTCGGGGACTCGTCAGTTCTGGCGGCGGCTGCGTGCCCGGCGTGCCGCCCTCGTGGCGGCGGCTGTCGTCGCCCTGCTCGTCCTGGTCGCGCTCGCCGCTCCGTTGCTCACCGCGATCGAGGGCCAGGACCCGACCACGTACCACCCCGACCTGATCGATTCCGCGCGCGGTGGTGTGCCCGTCGGATCGTTCGGCGGCATCAGCGGCGACCACTGGCTCGGCGTCGAGCCGCAGACCGGACGTGATCTGTTCGCGCGGCTCGTGTACGGAGCCCGGGTCTCGCTGGGCGTCGCGCTGGCCGCGACCCTCGTGCAGATCGTCATCGGGGTGGTGGTGGGGGTCGCGGCAGCGCTCGGGACCCGCTGGGTCGATCAACTGCTGAGCCGGTTCACCGACATCATCGTCTCCATGCCGCTGATGATCATGTCGCTGGCGTTGCTCGCGATCGTGCCGTCGAGTTTCCCGCGGCCCGTACTGGTCGCCCTCGTCATCGGCCTGATCGCCTGGGGCAACATCGCGAAGATCGTGCGCGCCCAGACGCTCACACTCAAAGGGCTCGACTATGTCTCCGCCGCCCGGCTCAGCGGCTGGGGCGCCTGGCGGATCGCCCGCCGAGAACTGCTGCCGGGACTCGCCGCACCCGTCATCACGTACGCGGCGATCCTCATCCCGCAGAACATCAGTGTCGAGGCGGCCCTGTCCTTCCTCGGCGTCGGTGTGAAGCCCCCGACACCGTCGTGGGGGCAGATGCTCACCGCCGCCGATGTCTGGTATCAGGCCGCACCGCAGTACCTGTTGCTGCCCGCGGGCGCGCTCTTCCTGACCGTGCTCGCGCTGACCGTCCTCGGTGACGGGGTGCGTACGGCTCTCGATCCGCGTGCGGCCTCACGCCTGCGGATCGGCACGGGCCGCAGGCGTGAGGCCAAGGCGGCCGAGACTGTTGAAACCGCTGTGGCCGCCAAGCCGGGCGGAAGGTCCGCCGAGTCGGAGCGGGGAGATGCCTCATGAGTGGGTTCACGGGGTTCGTCCTGCGCCGGTTCGCCGGCACCCTGATCACGCTGTTCGCCATCTCAGTGATCATCTACGTCGTCTTCTACGTCACCCCCGGCAACGTCGCCCAGATCACCTGCGGCCCACGCTGCTCGCCCGCCCAGGTCCAGCAGGTCGCCGACCAGCTGCACCTCGACGACCCGCTGTACGAGCGCTACTGGCACTTCCTGGCAGGGCTTGTCGCCGGCCAGGACTACTCGACCGGCACCTCGGTGCAGCACTGCCCGGCGCCCTGCCTCGGGCTGTCGTACCAGAGCGACCAGCAGGTCACCGACCTGATCCTGGCGAAGCTTCCGGTCAGCCTGTCGCTCGTGTTCGGGGCGATGGTGATGTGGCTGATCCTCGGCGTCGGCACCGGCATGCTCTCGGCGTGGCGGCGGGGCCGGCTCTCCGAGCGGGTGCTGACCGGCATCACGCTCGTGGGTGTGGCCACTCCCGTCTTCGTCATCGGCCTGGTCCTGATGATCGTCGTCTGCGGCGAACTGGAGCTGCTGCCCTTTCCGCAGTACGTGAAATTCACCGACGACCCCGAACAATGGGCCTGGAACCTGCTGTTGCCATGGCTCTCACTCGCCCTCATCGAGGCTGCCGCGTTCGCCCGGCTGACCAGGGCGTCGATGCTGGAAACGCTGGCCGAGGACCACATTCGGACCTTCCGGGCGTACGGCGTGGGTGAGCGCTCGGTCATCGGACGCCACGCGCTGCGCGGAGCGTTCGCGCCGGTCATCGCACTGAACGCCAACAACGTCGGTTCGGCCGTCGGCGGCGCGGTCCTCACCGAGACGCTCTTCGGCCTGCCCGGCATCGGAAGGGAACTGGTCCACGCCGTCGATGTCGTCGACCTTCCCGTGGTGGTCGGGATGGTCCTGGTCATCGGGTTCTTCGTCGTCATCGCCAACGCCGTCGCGGACGTGCTCTACGCGGTGGCCGACCGACGGGTGGTGCTGACATGAGCACGGATGGCGGCGGCACGAGCACGGGTGGTGCCCACCTGGGTACGGATGGAGTCGGCATGAGTCTGGTCGAAGTCACTGATCTCACCGTCGGATTCGGCGAACTGCGTGCCGTCGACGGGCTCTCCTTCCGGCTGGCGAGGGGCGCTGCGCTCGCCCTGGTCGGAGAGTCCGGCTCGGGCAAGTCCACGGTCGCCTCGGCCCTGCTGGGGCTGCACCGTGGCACGGGCGCGCGGGTCGGCGGCTCGGTCGAGGTCGCCGGCGTCGACGTACAGCGGGCGTCGGACGACGAACTGCGGCGGCTGCGTGGTGCGGGGGCCGCGATGGTCTTCCAGGACCCGCTGTCGTCCCTCGACCCGTACTACGCGATCGGGGACCAGATCGCCGAGGTGTACCGCGTGCACACGCGTGCGTCCCGGCGAGCCGCACGCGCGCGTGCTGTGGAGGTACTGGACCGGGTCGGGATTCCGGACGCGGGGCGGCGGTCCCGTTCGCGCCCGCACGAGTTCAGCGGCGGAATGCGCCAGCGGGCCCTGATCGCCATGGCTCTGGCCTGCGAGCCAGGCCTGCTGATCGCCGACGAGCCGACCACGGCGCTGGACGTGACCGTCCAGGCCCAGATCCTAGATCTGCTGCACACGCTGCGCGAGGAGACCGGAATGGGCCTGCTGCTCGTCACACACGACGTGGGCGTCGCCGCCGAGAGCGCCGACGAGATCCTGGTCATGCGCCACGGGCGCGTGGTCGAACACGGCCCCGTCGCCACGGTCCTCGGGCAGCCCGCGGAGCCCTACACCCGCGAACTGCTGGGCGCGGTCCCGCGGCTGGACGCACCGCGGGCGGGCCGACCGGGTGTGGGCACACCGGGTGTGGGCGTGCCACGGGTGGGCGCGCCGGGCGTGGATGCGCCGGGCGTGGGCGTGGACGTGCCGAATGTCGGCCTGGCGGGTGTCGGCGCGTCGCGCGAGGCCGCATCGCACGAGGCCGTGGCGCGCACGGCGCCCGCAGGGAGCGCGTCGGACGCGGCGTCCCGCACGGCGTCCAGCGCGGAATCCCGTACGGCATCCCGCAGGGAGCCACCGGCCCCGGCGGACGAGGTCGTGCTGGAGGCGGTCGGTCTGCGGCGCGAGTTCGGGCGCGGAAAGCGCGCGTTCGCGGCCGTCGACGACGTGTCGCTCACGGTCCGCCGGGGCGAGGCGCTCGGCATCGTGGGGGAGAGCGGCAGCGGCAAGACGACGCTGGGTCGCATGCTGGTCGGGCTGCTGGAACCGACAGCGGGGAGGATCATCCCCGGCGGAGGGGTGCGCCCCGACGTGCAGATGGTCTTCCAGGACCCGGTTGCCTCCCTCAACCCCCGCCGCAGCGTGGGCGAGTCGATCGCCGACCCCCTGCGGGCGCGCGGCTCGGGCGTCTCCACGATCGGACGGATCGGACGGATCGGACGGATCGGATGGGGCCGAGAGCGGGAACGGGGCGAAGGGTGCATTCGGGCGCGCGTACAGGAACTGTTGGAGCGCGTGGGGCTCGAAGGGGCGCACTACGACCGCTATCCACACGAGTTCAGCGGCGGTCAGCGCCAGCGCGTGGGGATCGCGCGGGCACTCGCCGCCGACCCGAGGGTCATCGTGTGCGACGAGCCGGTCTCCGCGCTCGACGTCACCACCCAGGCCCAGGTGGTCGCCCTGCTCGACGAGCTGCGGCGGGAACTCGGGCTCGCGCTCGTCTTCGTGGCGCACGATCTCGCGGTGGTGCGCCAGGTCAGCGACCACGTCGCGGTGATGCGCCGCGGCCGGATCGTCGAGTACGGACCCGCCGACGAGGTGTACGAGTCGCCGCGGGATCCGTACACGAGGCAGCTGCTCGCCGCCGTTCCCGCGCTGGATCCGGCGGTCGCGGAGGCCCGTCGCGCGACCCGTCGCGCAGCCCGGCAACAACTGGCCGCGGTATGACGAAACGTGTTCGGTTGATCTCCTAGCGCGACGAAACGCGACCCGCACGGGAAAGTTACGATCGTTCACCCCTTTTGGTGGTGCGATGGACAACCGTCCGTCGTACCACCGCCATATCCGCTTACGTTCTTCCCGCTGCGAGCCGCCGGGTCAACGGCGGCTCCCCATACGGGAGATCGGGGGTGCGCTCGTGCGCATCGGACTGCTTACGGAGGGTGGCTATCCGTATGTGAGCGGTGAGGCCAGGCTCTGGTGCGACCGGCTCGTGCGCGGGCTTGGACAGCACGAGTTCGACATCTACGCCCTGAGCCGCAGCGAGCAGCAGGAGGACGAGGGCTGGATCCAGCTCCCCTCCCAGGTCAGCCGTGTGCGTACCGCACCGCTCTGGACGGCGGACGCCGCCGGGGTCGGACACGGGCGACGGGCACGGCGGCGATTCGCCGAGTGCTACGGGGAGTTGGCGGCGGCCATATGCGCGGGCGACGCACTCGGCGGTGCCGTGGAGAGCGACTCCGGGAGGCTCCCCGGAGGGTCTGCCGCAGTCGAGCGACAGGCCGGGGACACTCCGGCCGGTGTGGCGGACCGTTTCGGCGGTGCCCTGTACGGGCTCGCCGAACTGGCCCGGGACGAGGGCGGCCTGGGCGGCGCCCTCCGCTCCGAGGCCGCCGTGCGCGCCCTCGAACGCGCCTGCCGTGCGACCGGCGCACTGCGTGCCGCGCGTACCGCGCGCGTGCCCGATCTGCTCACCGTCGCCGCCCAGGTGGAACGCGCGCTGCGCCCGCTCTCCCTCGACTGGTACGGGGACGACGCGCTCGGCTCGGTCGACCTGTGCCACGTCACGTCCGGCGGCGCCGCGACCCTGCCGGGGCTTCTCGCTCGCCACTTCGCGGGCGTCCCGCTGCTGGTCACGGAGTACGGGGTGCAGCTGCGGGCGCACTATCTGGGCGCGCGTGAGGATCTGGAGGGTCGCGCGGCGTCGGCTCCGGCGCGGGCTCTGCTCGCGGCGTTCCACGGCAGGCTCGCCGCGGAGGCGTACCGGCAGGCCGCGGTCATCACCCCCGGCAACGCGCACGCCCGCCGCTGGCAGGAGCGCTGCGGCGCCGACCGGGCCAGAATCCGTACCGTCTATCCCGGCATGGAGGCGTCCCGCTTCTCGGAGGTGGGCGAGAGCGCCGAATGCGCCGATCCGGACACGCTGGTGTGGGTCGGGCGCATCGAGCCCGCCAAGGACCTGACTGCGCTGCTGCACGCCTTTGCGGAGATCCGCAGGGGCGAGCCGAAGACGCGGCTGCGGATCGTCGGCGCGCCCCCTGACGGACTGGAGAGCGCCACGTATCTGGCACACTGCAAGGCGCTGGCCGCGCAGCTCTTCCCGGACGAGGCCGACGGCGTACACGCCGTCGGCGACAGCCCCGTCTCCTTCGAGGAGATCGGCGCACCGGACGTACCGACCCTCCCGGAGGCCTACGCGGCGGGTGCCCTCGTCGTCCTGTCCAGTGTCGTCGAGGGCTTCCCGATCAGCCTGGTCGAAGCGATGTTCTCCGGCCGCGCCACGGTCTCCACGGACGTCGGAGCGGTCGTCGAGGTCATCGGCGGTACGGGCCTCGTGGTCCCGCCGCGCAATCCGCGAGCGCTCGCCGAGGCGTGCCTCGCCCTGCTGCGCGATCCGGAGCGCCGGTCGCGCCTGGGTGCCGCCGCCCGTGCCCGGGCACTCGAACTGTTCACCGTCGAGCAGAACATCACGGCATTTCACAGCATTTACCTTGAAATCGCCTCGCGCTGTCCGGTCCGCCGGATCGCGGTCGGCGAATCGGGTGGGCCCCTTCCGTTCGCCGTACCTGCCGAGGCACACGTGCCGGGACGGTGGTCGGAGTCCGCGCCCCGACTGGTGGCCGGGAGACCGGGGCAGGGACGGGCGGGGCAGGGACGGACAGGGCCGGGCTGGGCGGCGGGACCGCCGGTACGGGGCGCTGCGCCGCGGCTCGCCCCGGGATCCGCCACGGCCGTGTCCGCTGCTTCGGGCGCGCCGGTTCCCGCGAGGGAGGGGGCGTGGTGAGCCTGCGACGGTCCGAGGCGTGGCTGCTGCGGGATGCGGAAGCCGAGGTGGGCGAGACGAAGGTGGTGGACGTCCAGTCGGGAGAGACGCGGGTGGTGGACGTCCAGTTGGGCGAGTCGCGCATCGCGGACTCCCGAGCGGACCGGTTGCACCGGCCGGACGACCAGCCGGACGATCGGCGGAACGACCGGCAGGACCAGCCGGGTGAGGCACATACCGCCCAGATCGCCGCGCGGGGCGCCGCACAGGCGCCGCCGGGCTCGTGGACGACGGCGGCGGATGCCCGGCGCAGGTGGGACGCCGTGACGGTCACGGAGGAGGCTTCCGCTTCCGGCCGGCACACTTCCGGCCTGCGCACTTCCGCTCCGGTGAGTGAAGCCGCTGCCTCCGACCACGGGTCCCCCGACCACGGGTCCTCCGATCACACGCCTTCCGCCCATGTGCCGGAAGCTCCCGCAGAGCGCACGCCCTCCGTGCGTCGCGGTGCCGCCGACCCGGTGAAGGCCCTGATGCACCGCCATCGGGAACTGTGCGAGCGCGCGGTGGACCCACTGGAAATCGCGGCGGGCCTGGAAGCGCACGGAGTGACCGACCGGACCGCCACGCGCTTCCGGCACCGGGACGTCTTCTCGCTGGCCGAGGAGATGTACGCGCGTGTGCCCCGCGTCGGCGACGTGACATCGCCGTCCGGCACACCCGGCACCCCCAAGGCCCGCGCGGACTGGGCCGTGCTCGCGCTGCTGCCGGGCGCCCTGTGCGCGGCAGTCGTGACCGGCCTGCGGTACACGGAGGGGCGGCCGCGTCTCGCGGTGGCCGTCGTGGGCGTACTCGCCGTGGCCCTCGGGCTGCGAGCGACTCTCAGCCGAGGCCCGCTGCACGCCACGCGAGCCTGGTCCCCGACACCGTCCGCGCGCGTGTGGACCTCCTGGCTCGTCGCCTACGCGCTCCTCGGCGACGGCCTGCTCACCACGGGCATCGTGGGCGGCCCCGAGGGGCTGCCCACCGGCGGCCCCGACAGCCCCTGGCCGATCGCCCTCGCGCCCGTCCTGGCCCTCACCGCGGCCTGTGCCCCGGCGTCCTGGTGCGCGCACCTCTTCGCCGTACGGGCTCGACGCCGACTGGCCACCAGCCGGGTCCTGGAGGAGTTCGCCGCCTCCGTAAGACCCCTGCTCCTGGGTGTGTTCGGGCTGTTCCTCTGCGCCCTCGGCGGCCTGCTCGCCTTGACCGGCGCGGTACTGGACCAGCCCACCGCATACGCCGGAGCCGGCGCTCTCGGCGCACTCCTCCTGCTCGCCCGGCTTCTCACCGTGCACGGCTTCACACACGCTCCCGCAGTCGCTCTCGGGGCCGCGGGCACGGGCGAGGCGGCGGCGCTCCTGAGCGTCTTCGGGGGCCGTCTGCCCGGCTGCGAGGCGCTGACCGTGCCCGTCGAGACCGTCGCCGACGCCTGGGGAGCGGGCGCGATCCCGGCTCTCGTGTGCGGGGCCGCGGCGCTCGTACTCCTGTTCCACGCGACCAGGAACCTCACCCGGGCCTCGGCCCACGCGGCACGCGGCGACGCGCAGTGAACCGCCACCGACTCTCGGCCTCCGTGCCGAGTGCACCCCTTCCCGCGGGTCCGACACCGCGGGCCTTCCGCACACCCCACGGCACCACCCTGAAGGAGAACGCCAGATGATCACCCTCCGCATCGGAGAGTCCGCCCCGGGAGCCGCCCGATGAGGGTGCTGCTGATCGGAGCCAACGGATACCTTGGCCGGTTCGTCGCCGACCGACTCCTCGCCGACCCGGCCGTGCAGCTCACCGCACTCGGCCGGGGCGACGACGCGGACGTACGCTTCGACCTCGCCAGCGGCAGCCCGGGAGCGCTCACCCGCTTCCTGGACGCGGTGCACCCCGGGGTCGTCGTCAACTGCGCCGGTGCCACCCGCGGCGGCGCCCGCGACCTCACCCGGCACAACACCGTCGCCGTCGCCACCGTCTGCGAGGCCCTGCGCCGCAGCGGATGCGGGGCACGCCTCGTGCAGATCGGCTGCGGCGCGGAGTACGGCCCCAGCCAGCCCGGATCGTCCACGGCCGAGGACGCCGTGCCCCGCCCCGGGGGCCCCTACGGCGTCAGTAAACTCGCCGCCACCGAACTGGTCCTCGGATCCGGTCTGGACGCCGTCGTCCTGCGGGTGTTCTCGCCCGCCGGACCGGGCACCCCGGCAGGCTCCCCCCTGGGGCGCCTCGCCGAAGCCATGCGCCGCGCCATGCAGTCCGGCGACGGCGAACTCAAACTCGCCGGCCTCGGCGTCCAGCGCGACTTCATCGACGTGCGCGACGTCGCCCGTGCCGTCCATGCCGCCTCCCTCTCCGCCGCACAGGGCGTCATCAACATCGGATCCGGTCGTGCCGTACGCCTGCGCGACGCCGCCTCCGTCCTCGCGCGCGTCGCCGGATACGCCGGAGCCCTCCATGAACTCGACGGCCCCTCCGGCCCCGGCAGGCCGACCATCGGCCACCCCCGCTCCGAAACAGAGCCCACGGCCCCGGCCGCGTACCCCTACCCGGACGGTTGCGGCAGCTGGCAGCAGGCCGACGTGCGCACCGCACGCGACCGGCTCGGCTGGCGGCCCCGGATCAACCTCGAAGAATCCCTCGCCGACATCTGGATGGAGGCCGCATGCCGTATCTGAGCAGCACCGCGAGGGGCGCCGCGAGTACGAACCTGAGGACCGGCTTCGGTGTCCCCGGCTATGCGCACCCCCTGGTCGCCCCGGTCGAATGGAGCGAACTCACCCGCCCGGGAACCCCCTTGCACTGGGTCGTCCTGAACGTCTGCGACGGTCCTGGCGCCCGCCCGGACCCGCACTGTCTGGAAGCCGCCGGACGGCTGCGTAACGCGGGCTTCCGCGTACTCGGCCACCTGGACGTGACACACGGCGCGCGCTCCCTCGGTGAACTCGTCTCCGACGC
Source organism: Streptomyces sp. NPDC048484 (assembly GCF_040651415.1). Lineage (NCBI taxonomy): Bacteria > Bacillati > Actinomycetota > Actinomycetes > Kitasatosporales > Streptomycetaceae > Streptomyces > Streptomyces sp. NPDC048484. The sequence goes on along the minus strand of NZ_JBEZJY010000016.1, from coordinate 68,417 downwards.
GCAGTGCTATCTCGACTGGTACCAGGTCGACGGCTTCTTCCTGGACCGCTGTCCCACGGATCGGACAGCGCTTCCGGGGATCCAGCGCACGGTCGGCACCCTGCGGGCACTCCTCGGCGGCGGCCATATCGTCCTGGGTCACGGCACCCACCCCTGTCCCGGCTACGCCGAAGTCGCCGACCAGTTGGTGACCTTCGCCGGGCCCTGGAACGATTACCGCTGGTCGCAGGTGGCGGAGTGGACCGCCGAACACCCGCCCGAGCGTTTCTGCCACTTCGTGCACGGTGTCCCCCGAGGCCATCTCGACGAGGCTCTTCGCATCGCCCGCTGGCAGGGCGCCTCGACGATCTACTTCACCGACCGCACGGACCGTGGAGGCTCGGCCGATCCCTGGGAGAGCCTGCCCGGCTACTGGGACGACCTCGTCTCGCGGATCGGAACAGGTGTCTCGGAATGAAGAGGGGCGTGGCAGTGTTACACGCAGAACAACTGTAGTGATTGACCGACCAACGGAGTCCCCGTGTCGCTGCCACCCCTGGTCGAGCCAGCTGCTGAGCTCACCGTAGACGAGGTCCGCAGGTACTCCCGCCACCTGATCATCCCCGACGTGGGCATGGACGGGCAGAAGCGGCTCAAGAACGCCAAGGTGCTCTGTGTGGGCGCCGGCGGCCTGGGTTCGCCGGCGCTGATGTACCTGGCCGCCGCCGGCGTGGGCACGCTCGGCATCGTGGAGTTCGACGAGGTCGACGAGTCGAACCTGCAGCGCCAGATCATCCACAGCCAGGCGGACATCGGCCGCTCCAAGGCCGAGTCGGCCCGCGACAGCGTGGTCGGCATCAACCCGTATGTGGACGTGGTCCTTCACGAAGAGCGGCTTGAGGCCGAGAACGTGATGGACATCTTCAGCCAGTACGACCTGATCGTCGACGGCACGGACAACTTCGCGACCCGATACCTGGTCAACGACGCGTGCGTGCTGCTCAACAAGCCGTACGTCTGGGGCTCGATCTACCGCTTCGACGGACAGGCCTCCGTCTTCTGGTCCGAGCACGGTCCCTGCTACCGCTGCCTGTACCCGGAGCCCCCGCCGCCGGGCATGGTCCCCTCCTGCGCCGAGGGCGGCGTCCTCGGCGTGCTGTGCGCGTCCATCGGCTCCATCCAGGTCAACGAGGCCATCAAGCTCCTCGCGGGCATCGGTGAGCCGCTCCTCGGCCGCCTGATGATCTACGACGCCCTGGAGATGCAGTACCGCCAGGTCAAGGTCCGCAAGGACCCGGACTGCGCGGTCTGCGGCGAGAACCCCACCGTCACCGAGCTCATCGACTACGAGGCCTTCTGCGGCGTCGTGTCCGAGGAGGCCCAGGAGGCGGCCGCCGGTTCGACGATCACTCCCAAGCAGCTCAAGGAGTGGATCGACGACGGCGAGAACATCGAGATCATCGACGTCCGCGAGATCAACGAGTACGAGATCGTCTCGATCCCCGGCGCCAAGCTGGTCCCGAAGAACGAGTTCCTCATGGGCACCGCCCTGGAGACCCTCCCGCAGGACAAGAAGATCGTCCTGCACTGCAAGACGGGTGTCCGCAGTGCGGAGGTCCTCGCGGTCCTCAAGTCGGCCGGATTCTCGGACGCCGTGCACGTGGGCGGCGGCGTGATCGGCTGGGTCAACCAGATCGAGCCGCAGAAGCCGATCTACTAGGACAGGTCCTGGACGCACTCTGTACGGAGAGGGGCTCGGCACCGCGTGTGCCGGGCCCTTTTCCGTCCCTCGGCCCCAGGGCGCTTTTGGCGCGTGGAGCCGGGACTTGCGAGTGGTGGCCGGGAAAACCCCGCCCGCCGCCCGGGTCCGCCGGGCAGCCGGGGTCACTACGAACCGCAGACCTTGCCGTCCTTCGGCACCGATCCGTCCAGCAGGTAGTCGTCCACCGTGCTGTCGACGCAGCTGCTCCCGCTCCCGTACGCCCCGTGACCCGCGCCCTTCCAGGTGAGCAGCACACCGACGCCCTTGCCCAGCTCGTCCGCCATCTTGCGGGCACCCTCGTACGGCGTCGCCGGGTCGCCGGTGTTGCCCACCACCAGGACGGGCTCCGCGCCGGCCGCGCTCACCTCCGGCGTCTCGTACTGCCCGGCCACCGGCCAGTCGTGGCACCAGCCGGCCGTGTCCCAGCCCATCGAATCGCCGAACACGGGCGAGATCTTCCGGAACTCGGAGAGCCGCTTCTTCGCCTCCGCGGAAGTCGGCCGCTCCTTGTCGTCCAAGCACGATATGACCCGTTGGGAATGCGTGGTCGTGCCGTAACGGCCCGAAGCGTCACGGTCGTTGTAGCTGTCGGCCTGCGCGAGTAGTTCCGTACCGTCGCCGTCCTCGGCGGCTTCGAGCGCGCCGGTGAGGGCGGGCCACGACGACTTGCTGTAGAGCGGGTTGACGATGCCCGTGAGGGCCAGCTGCTGGGTGAGGTCGCGGTCGCTCGCGGTCGGCAGTGGTTCGGCGTCGATCCGCTTCAGCAGCGCCGCGACCTTCTGAGAGCCCTGCTCGGGGTCCTGGCCGGTCGATTCGAGGTAGTCCTCCAGAGCGCGCTGGAAGCCCCTGGCCTGGTTCTCCGCGTGTCCCACCGTGCCGGCGCTCGGGTCGACGACCGCGTCCAGGACCAGCCGCCCCACGTTCTTGGGGAACAGGTGGGCGTAGACGCCGCCCAGTTCGGTGCCGTACGAGATGCCGAGATAATGCGTCTTCCGGTCACCGAGGACGTGCCGCATCAAGTCCATGTCCCGGGCCGTGTCGGTCGTCGAGACATGCCCCATGAGCGGGCCCGCCGACTTCTGGCAGCCCTTGCCGAATTCCACGGCGTCCTTGAGGAACGAGGTCTCCTCGGCGGAGGTGTCCGGTGTGGTGTCGATCGACTCGGCCGCCTGGATCTCCTTGTCGCTGCGACAGCGCACGCCTTCGCTGGCGGCGACACCGCGCGGGTCCCAGCTGACCAGGTCGTACCGCTCGTGGAGCTTCGCGAACGTCGGCCCGTACGGCGGCAGGTAGTCGACGCCCGAGCCGCCGGGGCCGCCGAAGTTGAACAGCAGCGAGCCGATGCGGTTCTTCGAGGATCCGCTCGACTCACTGCGGATCAGTGCAAGACCGATGGTCTCGCCCTTCGGCTTCGCCCAGTCCAGTGGCACCTTGAGCGTCGCGCACCGCCAGTCCCCGCCCGGCGCGGGGCCGGTCTCCGTGGCCTTGCAGCCGGCCCAGTCGAGCTTCTGCGAGGTGAGTGAGGCGGGCAGCCCCGGCATCATGGCGGAGGAGGGTGGCTTGCCGTCGGCGTCGTCCTTGTCGTTCCCGCCGTCGCTCCCGGACGAGCCGCTGCAGCCGGCCACCAGCAACGCGGCGGCGGCCAGTGCCGTCCACCGTGCAATACGCGCCATGAACTTCCCCCCTCGCATCGTCGTCCGCCGGATGTCGCGGATGACTGTCAGGCCATAGTAGGCAGATCTCCACGAGCACCGCGGAGCCCTGTGGATAACCGTCTGACCTGCTGGTTAACGTGTTGAACCTGGGGTCATCGTGAGCGGGCCAGGCCTTCTCAGGAGCAGACCGTGCCGGTCGAGGGGACCTTGCCGTCCAGCAGATAACCGTTCACGGCGTCGCGCACGCACTTGTTCCCGCTGTCGTACGCGCCGTGTCCCTGCCCCTTGTACGTCAGCTCGACACCGACGCCCTTGCCCAGCGAGTCCACCATCTTTCTGGCGCCCTCGTACGGGGTCGCCGGATCGCCGGTGTTGCCGACCACGAGGATCGGCGCCGAGCCGGGCGCGCTCACGTCGGGGTGGTCGGCGGCGCCCGCCACGGCCCAGTCGGTGCAGTTGACCATGCCCCACGCCAGATAGTCGCCGAAGAGGGAGGAGGCCTTGCGGAACTCCGGTAGCTTCGCGCGCACGTCGGCGACGGTGTAGCGCGATCTGTCGTCAGCACAGTTGATGGAGACGTTGGCGGCGCTGAGGTTGCTGTACTCGCCGTCCTGGCCGCGCCCGTTCATCGCGTCGGACAACAGCATCAGAGCCTGGCCGTCACCGTCGTACGCCTGCTGGAGCCCCTTGGTGAGGAACTCCCAGAACTCCTGGGAGTACAGGGCCTGCGCAATACCGCTGGTGGCGGCGGTCTGGGTGAGTTCGCGGGGGAGGATCCCCGGGATCGGCTTGCCGTCGAGGTCCTTGAGGAGCTTGGCGATCCGGTCCTTCACGTTCTGCGCGCTGTCGCCGAGCGGGCACTTCTGCGTCTTCGAGGCGCAGTCCTCGGCGAAGTTGTCGAGCGCGAGCTGGAAGCCCTTGGCCTGCCCGAGGGACCCCTGTTCGAGATTCTGCGTCGGGTCCACGACCGCGTCGAAGACGGCCCGCCCCACCTTCTTGGGGAACAGGTGGGCGTACACGCCGCCCAGTTCGGTGCCGTACGAGATACCGAAGTAGTGCAGTTCGTCGTCGCCGAGGACCTGGCGCATCAGGTCCATGTCGCGGGCCGCGTCGGTGGTGCGTACGTGCGGGAGCACCTTCCCGGAGTTCTTCTCGCAGGCCTCGTTGAACTTCTCCGTGTTGTCCAGGAGAGTCTGCCGCTCGGCGTCGTCGTCCGGGGTGCCGTCCTGCTGGAAGTACTCGTCGAGCTGTTCGTCGTCCTCGCAGGTCACACCAGCGCTGCGGCCGACGCCGCGCGGGTCGAAACTGACCAGGTCGTAGCGCGTGCGCAGTTGTTCGTAGTCCTGGCCGAACGAGGGGAGCGTGGTCACGCCCGAGCCGCCCGGGCCACCGAAGTTGAAGAGCAGCGAACCGATGCGCCGGTCCTCGGCGCCGCTCGACGCCGCGCGGATCAGCGCGAGCCCGATGGTGTCCCCCTTGGGCTTGTTCCAGTCGAGGGGTGCCTCAAGAGTCGCGCATTTCCAGGCGTCACCGTCCGGCAGAGCCGACGGGGCGCCGGAGCCGCCCTCGGACTCGGACGGCTCCGGGCAGTCCTTCCAGCTGAGCTTCTGCGCCGACAGGTCCTCGTCCTTGTCCTTGGAGTCGCCGTCGTCGCCGCAGCCGGCGAGGCCTGCCAGCAGCAGAAGGGCGGTGGCGGTCAGAGCGGTGACACGCAGCGGGGAAGGGTTCGGCATGGTCCCATCCTGAGGTCGCTCGGCACCGGCCGCTCGGGACGCGGGCCGTGCGGGTGAGGACCCCGCACGGGCCCTGTCCGTCTCTGGTTCTAGAGCGCGCCCTTGCGCGTCAGGTGGTTGAAGAACAGCCATCCCGGCAGCACGGGCAGCCACAGCGTGAGAAGGCGGTACAGGAGCACGGCGGGCGCGGCGACCTCCTTGGGGAGCCCGACCGCGATCAGCCCGACGGTCAAGGTGGCCTCGACCGCACCCACACCGCCCGGGGTGGGCGCCGCGGAGCCGAGCGCGTTTCCGGCGAGGAACACCACGGCCACGCTGGCGATGCTGATCGCGGGCATGTCCTCGTTGCCGAACGCCCGGATCGACGCGTCCAGGCACATCACGAAGCAGGCCGTCAGCAGGAGCATGCCGCCGATGCCGGTGATCAGCTTCTGCGGCCGCTGGAGGACGTCCAGCATGCGCGGGACGACACCCGCGAAAAGCGACCGCACGCGCGTGGACACGAATTTCCGCAGGAGCGGCACCGAGGTCACCACGAGGACGAGGACCGCCACGGTCAGCAGCCCCGCGATGACGGTCCGGGACGGCGACAAGGAGGGAGTCTTCTCAGTACCGGTCAGGTATCCGAACGACAGCAGCATCAGGATGTGGCAGCCGAGCCCGAACAACTGCGACGCGCCGACACTCGCCACCGCGAGCCCGGGCCGTACGCCCGCGCGCTGGAGGAACCGTGTGTTGAGGGCTACACCGCCCACCGCCGCGGGCGCCACGATCTTCACGAAGGAGCCGGCGACCTGCGCCGCCACGGCCCGCATGAACGGCACCCGCTCGGGCACGAACCCCAGCAGGCTCATCGCCGCCGCGAAGTAGCTCAGCATCGAGAAGAGCACGGCCGCGGCGACCCAGCCCCACTGGGCCTGGTCGAAGAGCGTGCCGAACTCGATGTGCGTGAGCTGCGTCAACAGGAAGTACGCGCCGAACGCACCCGCGATGAAACTGATCAGCGTGCGTGGACGGATGCGCTCCAGACGAGCCGGCTCGACCGGAGCCTGCGGCCTGATCAACAGCACCTGGTGGCGGATCTGGGTGAGCAGATCCTCCTCGCGGGCCCCGTCCAGTGCCTCGTCGATCGCCCGCTTCTCGGCCCGCTGCTCGGCGCGCACGGCTTTCTTGTCGGGCTTCTCCAGGACGGGTCTGGTGTCCTCGGGCGTGTCCTCCAGCTCCTCGGCACGGGCCAGCTTGGCCTGCCGGGAGGCCTCAAGGACCGCCTCGCGCTCGCGCTCCGAACGCTCCCGGGCCAGCTTCCGCAGCGTCGCGCGGTGGGAGCGCGTGAGCGCGATGGGCTGCAGCATGGGCAGGCAGTCGGCGACCGCGTCCGGGCCGAGCACGCCGACGGCCGAGGCCACCGCGCGCTCCGCGCCGACCCGCAGGCCGAGCGTGGTCACCAGCTGCGCCACGTCCATACGCAGCATCAGTTCACCGGCCGCGATCTCGCCGTTGCGCAGGTCCGTGAGGATCACCGTGCCGGAACGATCCACCAGGATCGCGTCCCCCGCCAGCCTGCGGTGCGCGATGCGCCGCGACTGCAGCGCCTGCACCTGGTGCCAGGTCTCGCGCAGCAGGTCGTCGGTGATGTCCTCGTCCGGCAGCGTGTCGAGGGTGCGCCCGCCGATGTGCTCGTAGACCAGCATCACGGCGTCCGGGCCCAGCTCGGAGGTCGCGATCAGTTTCGGCGCGTTGGCCCCGGCCGCGATGGCCGCGTACGCGAGGAGCGCTTCCTGTTCCAGGGCCTGGCGCAGTGACTGGAGGCTGCGGCGCGTGGTGATGCCGCGCAGCGTCATACGGCGCCACGCGCGGTAGAAGAAGCCCTGTGCCTGCTGTTCGCGGTCCACCACCGTGACGTCCAGTGGGGCGCCGTCCTGGAGCGTCACGAAGTACCGGCGGCCACGGTCGCCGTCCGGGGCCTCCGGAGTCTCGTCCCGTGCCGCGCTCACCGGATGGAAGCCGACGTACCGCAGGCCCGCCATCAGGGTCCGGCCCGTGGGCCGTACGTTCGGTGAGCCGACCGCGTACAGCGTCCCGTACGCCACGCTCCAGCCGATCAGCACCGTGAGGATGATCGAGAACGGTGTCGTGTAGCCGGTGACCAGCATGGAGAAGGCGTCGAGCATCAGCACGACCCACAGAACCGCACGCCAGCGCGGTCGTCGCGACATGCCGACGGCCGTCATGTACGCGATGACCGGCGCGAGATAGCCGTGCACCGGGTCGGTCAGGGCGTGGATGTCGCTGGGCGAGGGCTGCGTGAGCGCTTTCTGAATCGAGGCCGGGGCGCCCTGGGCGACCCACAGATCAGTGGCGAGTGTCACTCCGTGGGCGAGGACCGCGGCCAGCACACCGTCGGCGATCCGCAGCCCGTCCCGCTTGATCAGCCGCTCGATGGCGAAAGCGACCGGCACCAGGAGGATCGCGATGCTCGAAGCGAGCCCGGCGATCTTGATCAGCAGGTCGGGTGCCTCGTCGGTGCCCTTGTTGATGTCCTGCGCCAGCCCCGACGTCGTGCCGTGCGCGAACGCGGCGATCGACAGCAGCACGGCGATCGCGAGGACACCCACCAGAAGACGCATGAGGTCGGAGGGGCGGTGCACGCGCGCGGGGAGCAGCGGTTCGTCGCCCTCGACCTCTTCGGCCGGGGCGTCGTCGATCACACCGCCGCTCTCGTCGGCTCCGCTCTCCGTCTCCTTGCGCATGTCCTTCTTCTGGGACGTGTCCGGATCCCCGGACGACCGTGACGCCACGGACGCCCCTGACGTCTCGGACGCCCCTGACGTCTCGGGCGGGCTCTCGTCCGGGTCGTCGCCGCTGTCAGGGCGCGACGAAACCTCAGAGGTGCCCTCCGCGTCTTCGGGATGCACACCCTGCTGTCTCATCGTCTCTTCTTGGTCTCGTATCACCAGTAACCGCCCGCACGATGGTGGCATGCCCCGCCGACACAGGAGGGCATCAGGGTGCGATGCGGGGTCGCACAGTCTGCCCGACGCGCTGCTACGGGGGGAGCGATACGCACAGTCGCCGCCGGGTCACGTTGTCGGCGGGGTGGGGCAGGATGGGTCGGATGAGCGAGCAGAGCCTCCCGGCGGACGCCTTGCCGGAGTACGCGGAGCGGGTCCTCGACGCCGCCGAGCGCATTCCGCCCGGGCGCGTCATGACGTACGGAGACATCGCGGAATGGCTGGAGGACGGCGGCCCGCGACAGGTCGGCCGGGTGATGGCCCTCTACGGAGGAGCCGTTCCGTGGTGGCGGGTCGTCCGCGCGGACGGGACGCTGCTCCCCGGGCACGAACTGGACGCGCTGGCGCACTACCGGGCGGAGGGCACGCCGCTCAAGGAGGCCGGCAGGGCCTCCGAAGGCCACCTCCCGCGCCTCGACATGAACCGGGCCCGGTGGGACGGCGTTGATCGCGCGGAGGGTCATACCTGACAGCTTCCGGCATGGGAACAGCGAGAGGGGGACAGATGGCCCGTACGGGGGAATGCGGGCACGCCCGTGACATGCCGTACGTTCGTGATGCGGGGGACACGGGTGCCAGGAGGGAACACGAGGAAGCGCTGCTTCCACAGCATCCACCGGCGTAGCGTCGACGGCACGCATCCCGCCCATCCCGCGGCCACCGCCCGTCTCGCGCCGCCGTCCGCCCGCCCGCCCGAGCTTGACCCTTCAACGACGGCGTTCCGCGCCGACAGTGACAACCCCGAGCACACCCACCAGGACCGGCGAACCACGTGAGCACCTCTTCCTCCACCAGGCGCCTGTCGTACCCCCAGGGTCGACAGGGGAGCCGTGGCGCTTACCGGCTGGTGCGTACCCCGCCGGCCCGGGTGGCTCCCCCTCAACTGGACGCAGCACAGTCCGCGGCGGTTGACCACGAGGGCGGTCCGCTGCTCGTCCTCGCAGGTCCGGGGACCGGCAAGACGACCACGCTCGTCGAGTCCGTGGCAGCTCGGATCGCACGTGGCGCGGACCCCGAGCGGGTCCTGGTACTGACGTTCAGCCGCAAGGCCGCCGTGGAACTGCGCGACCGCATGGCGCTGCGCATGGGAGCGGCCCGCGCGCCCCGGGCGACCACCTTCCACTCCTTCTGCTACGCCCTGGTCCGGGCACACCAGGACAGCGACCTCTTCGTGGAACCGATGCGATTGCTCTCCGGTCCCGAACAGGACGTGGCGGTACGGGAACTGCTCGCGGGCCAGCCCGGCCTGGAGCGGCTCGGCCTCGCCCACGTGCGCTGGCCGGACGAACTGCGCGCCTGCCTGACGACGCGCGGCTTCGCCGACGAGGTCCGCGCGGTTCTCGCCCGCAGCCGTGAGCTGGGCCTCGGCCCCGACGCCCTCCGGACCTTCGCGCGGCGCATCGGCCGCCCCGACTGGCTCGCGGCCTCCGCCTTCCTCGCCGAGTACCTCGACGTGCTCGACATGCAGGGAGTGCTCGACTACGCGGAACTGGTGCACCGCGCCGTGCTGCTCGCCCGGCGCCCGGGCGTGGCCGAACGGCTCGCCGAGCGGTACGACGCGGTCTTCGTCGACGAGTACCAGGACACAGATCCGGCGCAGCTGCGGCTCCTGGATGCGCTCGCGGGCGGCGGCCGCACCCTGGTGGCCTTCGGGGACCCCGACCAGTCGATCTACGCGTTCCGGGGCGCCGACGTGAACGGCATCCTGGACTTTTCGGATACCTTCCCGCGCGCGGACGGCACACCCGCGCCGGTCGAGGTCCTGAGGACGTCACGCCGGTCCGGCGCCGGCCTGCTGGCGGCCACCCGACTGCTGACCCAGCGCATGCCCCTGACCCGCCTCCCGGCGGAAAAGGTGCGTGCCCACCGGGAGCTCGCTCCCGTACAGGACGGCGGCCAGGTGGAGGTCTACACGTACCCGACGGCCGGTACGGAGTTGGACAACGTCGCGGACATCCTGCGCCGCGCCCACCTGGAGGACGGCGTTCCGTGGAACGAGATGGCCGTCCTGGTACGCGCCGGTTCCCGCGCCATTCCGACGATCCGCCGCGCGCTCACCGCGGCCGGCGTCCCGCTCGACATCGACGGCGACGATCTGCCGCTGCGCCACGAACCGGCGGTGACGCCGCTGCTGACGGCGCTCAAGGCGGTGGCGGCGGCGGAACTGGGGGAAACAGCGCAGGACCCGGTGCCGGCGGGCGAGGAACTCGAAGCGGCCGAGCCCCCACCTGCGCCCCTTCTTTCCGAGGAGCCGGCCCTGGAGGAGCCGGCCCTGGAGGAGCCGGCCTCGGAGGAGCGGGCCGTCCGGGAGAAGTCGTGGCTCGGCATCGAGACCGCGCTCACCCTCCTCGCGTCCCCGCTCGGCGGCATGGACGCCGCCGATCTGCGCCGCCTGGGCCGAGCCCTGCGCGAGGAGGAGCGCGCCGCGGGCAACCACGTGCCGCCGCCCTCCGACGAGTTGCTGGCACGGGCACTGGCCGAGCCGGAGCGACTGGTCGCCCACGACCCCTCGTACGCGCGCGGGGCCCAGCGTCTGGGCGCACTCCTGCGCAAGGCACGGGAGCGCCTCGCCGGGGGCGGCACGGCCGAAGAGGCGCTCTGGGAGCTGTGGGAGGGCACACCCTGGCCGCAGCGCCTGGAGCGGGCCGCCCGGCGCGGCGGCGCGGCCGGGCGCAACGCGGACCGCGACCTCGACGCCGTGTGCGCGCTGTTCGCGACGGCCGCCCGCGCCGAGGAGCGCACCGGCGGCCGCGGCGCCCTCAACTTCCTGGAAGAGGTCGACGCCCAGGACATCGCCGCCGACACGCTCACCCGAAGGGCCGTGCGGCCCGACGCCGTACGCCTGATGACCGCGCACCGCTCCAAGGGCCTGGAGTGGCGCCTCGTCGTCGTCGCGGGCGTCCAGGAGGGTCTGTGGCCCGACCTGCGCCGTCGAGGCTCCCTCCTGGAAGCCGACCGCATCGGACGGGACGGCCTCGCGGAGCCCCTCACTCCCGGAGCGCTCCTCTCCGAAGAACGCCGCCTGTTCTACGTGGCCGCCACGCGCGCGCGTGAACGCCTCGTCGTCACCGCCGTGAAGGCCCCCGCCGACGACGGCGACCAGCCCTCCCGCTTCCTCTCCGAACTGGGCGTGGAGCCCAGGGACGTCACGGGCCGTCCCCGCCGCCCCCTGTCAGTCGCCGCACTCGTCGCCGAACTGCGGGCCACGACGGTCGACCCCCGCGTCTCGGACACCCTCAGGGAGGCCGCGGCCCGCCGCCTGGGCAGGCTCGCCGCGCTCGGCGACGAGGACGGCCGCCCCCTGGTGCCGTCCGCGCACCCCTACCGCTGGTGGGGCATGTACGAACCGACCGAGAGCAAGGTGCCGCTGCGCGACCGTGACCATCCCGTCGTGCTCTCCGGGAGCGCCCTCGACCAGCTCGCCAACACCTGCGCCCTGCAGTGGTTCCTGGGCCGCGAGGTGAAGGCGGACGCCCCCGCGACCGTCGCCCAGGGCTTCGGCAACGTGGTGCACGTCCTGGCCGACGAGGTCGCCTCCGGCCGTACGCCCGCCGACCTCGCCGTCCTCATGGAGCGCCTCGACTCCGTGTGGGAGGCGCTCGCCTTCGACGCGCCCTGGAAGTCGGCGCAGGAGAAGGAGCACGCGCGCGTGGCGCTCGAACGCTTCCTGAAGTGGCATGTCATGGACCGCGCCGAACGGACTCCGGTGGCCAGCGAGCACGACTTCGACGTCACCCTCGAAGCGGGCTCCTACGAAGTCCGCATCCGCGGCTCCATGGATCGCGTCGAGCGGGACGCCGACGGCCGTGCCTACGTGGTCGACTTCAAGACCGGCAAACAGGCACCGAGCGCCGCCGACGTGGCCCACCACCCGCAGCTCGCCGTCTACCAGCTCGCGGTCCGTGAGGGCGCCGTGGACGAGGCCTTCGACGGTGACCGGCCCGACCCGGGCGGCGCCGAACTCGTCCAGCTCCGCCAGGGCGCCCCCAAGAAGGACGGCGGCGAGACCCTGCCCAAGGTGCAGGCGCAGGAGCCACTGGAGGGGGAGTGGGTCGGCGACCTGCTCGCCACCGCCGCGGGCAAGGTCCTCGACGAACGGTTCACGCCGACGACCGGCCAGCACTGCACGCACTGCGCGTTCCGGGCCTCGTGCAGCGCGCGCCCGGAGGGGCGCCAGGTCGTCGAGTGACGGGACGCGGCGCCCCGGGCGGCCGTCCGGGGCGCCGGGGATGAGGCGCGCCGTACGAGGGACGGGAAGTGACGTATGGCACCACACGTGCTGACCTGCGCATCCTCCGGCCCGGCCGCCGAATCGGCACCGACTGTCAGTGGGCGCGGCTAGCCTCTCTGACGTGCCAGCCCGTATCTCCGATCCCGAGCAGCTCAAGGAGCTCCTCGGTATCCCGTTCACCCCGGAGCAGACGGCGTGCATCACCGCACCGCCCGCCCCGCAGGTGATCGTGGCCGGCGCGGGCTCCGGCAAGACGACGGTGATGGCCGCGCGCGTGGTGTGGCTCGTCGGCACCGGACAGGTCGCCCCCGAGCAGGTCCTCGGCCTGACCTTCACCAACAAGGCGGCGGGTGAACTCGCCGAGCGGGTACGGAAGGCCCTGATCAAGGCCGGGGTCACCGACCCGGACGTGATCGACCCGGACAACCCGCCGGGCGAGCCGGTGATCTCCACATACCACGCCTTCGCCGGCCGGCTGCTGACCGACCACGGGCTGCGCATCGGGCTCGAACCCACCGCGCGCCTCCTCGCCGACGCGACGCGCTACCAACTCGCCGCACGCGTCCTGCGCGAGGCGCCGGGCCCCTATCCGGCGCTCACCCGCTCCTTCCCTGACCTGGTCAGCGATCTCCTCACACTCGACTCCGAGCTCGCCGAACACCTCGTACGCCCCGAGGACCTGCGCGCGTACGACGCCGGGCTGCTGCGTGACCTGGAGGGCGCCAAGCTCACCAACGCCGACCTGCGCAAGGTCCCGGAGACGGCCGCCGCCCGGCGTGAACTGGCCGAGCTGGTGGGCCGCTACAGGACCGCCAAACGCGAGCGCGACCTCCTCGACTTCGGCGACCAGATCGCCCTCTCGGCGACTCTCGCCCGCACCCGCCCCGAAGTCGGCGGCATCCTGCGCGACGAGTTCCGGGTGGTCCTCCTCGACGAGTACCAGGACACGTCCGTGGCCCAGCGCATCCTCCTGGCGGGACTGTTCGGCGGCGGCACGGGCCACCCGGTGACCGCCGTCGGAGACCCCTGCCAGGCCATCTACGGCTGGCGCGGCGCCTCCGTGGCCAACCTCGACGACTTCCCCGAGCACTTCGCGCACGCCGACGGCCGTTCTGCGACCCGGCAGTCGCTCAGCGAGAACCGCCGCAGCGGCGGCCGCCTCCTCGACCTCGCCAACGGGCTCGCGGAGCCCCTGCGCGCCATGCACGCGGGCGTGGAGGCCCTCCGCCCCGCCCCCGGCGCCGAGCGCGACGGCATGGTGCGCTGTGCCCTGCTGCGGACGCACGCCGAGGAGATGGACTGGCTCGCCGACTCCGTCGCCCACCTCGTACGCACCGGAAAAGCACCCGGTGAGATCGCCGTCCTGTGCCGCACCGCGACGGACTTCGCCGAGATCCAGGGCGCACTCGTCGCCCGCGACGTCCCCGTCGAGGTCGTGGGCCTCTCCGGGCTGCTGCACCTGCCCGAGGTCGCCGACCTGGTCGCCGTCTGCGAGGTCCTCCAGGACCCCGGCGCCAACGCCTCACTGGTCCGCCTGCTCACCGGCCCGCGCTGGCGCATCGGCGCCCGCGACCTCGCCCTTCTGGGGCGCCGGGCCCGGTCGCTGGTGTCCCACGCGCGCGTGGGGGCCGACGACGATCCCGATCTGCGGCTCGCCGCGGCCGTCGAAGGGGTCGACCCCGCCGAGGTCATCTCCCTCGCGGACGCGCTCGACACGTTCCTGGAGACGCCCCTCGGCGGCGACGGGGACGACGACGGGCTGCCGTTCTCGGCCGACGCCCGCGTACGGTTCGCACGGCTCGCCACCGAACTGCGCGACCTGCGCCGCTCACTCGCCGACCCGCTCATGGACGTCCTGCACCGGGTCCTCGCGACCACCGGCCTGGAGGTGGAGCTCTCCGCGTCCCCGCACGCCCTGGCCGCCCGCCGCCGCGAGACCCTGTCCAACTTCCTGGACGTCGCCGCCTCCTTCGCCGCCAACGAGGGCGAGGCGAGCCTGCTCGCCTTCCTCGGTTTCCTGCGTACCGCGGCCCAGTACGAGAAGGGCCTCGACAACGCGCTGCCCGGCGGTGAGAACACCGTCAAGGTGCTCACCGCGCACAAGTCCAAGGGCCTGGAATGGGATGTCGTCGTCGTCCCGGGGCTCGTCACCGGCACGTTCCCCAGCGGCCAGGGCCGGGAGAAATGGACCGCCCAGGGCAAGGTCCTCCCACACGAACTGCGCGGCGACGCCGACACCCTGCCCGACATCGAAGCCTGGGACTCCCGCGGCATGAAGGCCTTCCACGAGGCCATGAAGGAGCACCAGCACACCGAGGAGCTCCGCCTCGGCTACGTCACGTTCACCCGCCCCCGGTCCCTGCTGCTCGGCTCCGGCCACTGGTGGGGCCCCTCCCAGAAGAAGCCCCGCGGCCCCTCGGACTTCCTGCACGCCCTGTACGAGCACTGTGAGGCCGGGCACGGCGAGATCGAGGCATGGGCGGACGAACCCGAGGAGAACGAGGAGAACCCCGCACTGCGGGCGGCCGACGGAGACCACGCCTGGCCGCTCCCGCTCGACGACCTGGCGATGGCCCGCCGTCGGCAGGCCGCACAGACGGTGCTGGCCCACCTGGAGTCCGGCCACTCCCACGAAACGGCCCACCCTTCGGCTCCCGATGCCCCGGGCCCGTACGACGACCCGGACTGGCCGCCCCCGCCGGAGGAGGACGAGCCCCCCTACGGGGACGGACATTTCACCGACGAGACCGACGAGACCGACGAGACCGACGAGACCGACGAGCCACCTCCTTACGAAGAGACCGATCTCACACGCGAGCTCTCCGACGGCCCGGACGACTGGGACTCGTGGACCCCGGACCGTCCGAGGGTCCCGCACCCCACCCCGGCCCCCGACGCCCGCCCCCACCCTCCCGAGACCCCGCGGCCCACCCCCGAGGAAGCTCGCACCATCGCCTCCTGGGACCGCGACCTGGACGCCCTCACCGGAGAACTCCTGCGCGCCCGCGAGAGCGTCACGGACGTTCCCCTGCCGGTCTCCCTGACCGCGTCCCAGCTGCTGCGCCTGGCCGCGGACCCGGACGGCTTCGCACAGGAACTGGCGCGCCCCATGCCGCGCCCGCCCCAGCCCGCCGCACGCCGCGGCACCCGCTTCCACGCCTGGGTCGAAGCCCGCTTCGAAGAGCTGATGCTCCCGATGCTGGAGCCGGAGGAACTACCCGGCAGCGAGGCCGAGATCGCCGACGAACGCGACCTGGAAGCCCTCAAGAACGCCTTCGAACGCACCCCCTACGCCCACCGAACGCCCTACCGGGTCGAGGCCCCCTTCCAGCTCGCCATCGCCGGACGCGTCGTACGGGGCCGTATCGACGCCGTCTACAAGGAAGAGCCGGAAGAAAGGGACGGGGAGGACGGCGGGACAACGACGTACGAGATCATCGACTGGAAGACCAACCGCACCCGCACCGCCGACCCCCTCCAGCTCGCCCTCTACCGGCTCGCCTGGGCCGAGCAGCGGGGCATCCCCCTGGAACACGTACAGGCAGCGTTCCTGTACGTGCGCAGCGGCGAACTCGTACGCCCCGAGGCCCTGCCGGACCGGGCCGCGCTGGAACGCCTCCTCCTGGAAGAACCACCCGAAGGGGTCCCCGACGAACCGCCGGACCAGCACGCGCGCGTGGACGGATAGGCTCGTGACCATGAGCAAGACTCCGGACAGCGCCGTCCGCGCGTACATCGAGCAGCACCGCGCAGCCTTCCTCGACGACCTCGCCGAATGGCTGCGCATCCCGTCCGTTTCGGCCCAGCCCGAACACGCCGCGGACGTACGGCGCAGCGCCGACTGGCTCGCCGCGAAACTCCTGGAAACGGGCTTCCCGACCTGCGAGGTCTGGGCCACCCCCGGCGCACCCGCGGTCTTCGCCGAATGGCCCTCCGACGACCCGCAGGCACCCACGGTCCTCGTCTACGGCCACCACGACGTCCAGCCCGCCGCCCCGGAGGACGGCTGGGAGACCGACCCCTTCGAGCCGGTCGTCCGCGGAAACCGCCTCCACGCGCGCGGGGCCGCCGACGACAAGGGCCAGGTGTTCTTCCACACACTCGGCGTTCGCGCCCACCTCGCCGCCACGGGCCGCGCCACTCCCGCCGTCCATCTGAAGCTGCTCATCGAGGGCGAGGAGGAGTCCGGTTCCCCGCACTTCCGCGCCCTCGTCGAAGCACGCAGGGACCGGCTGGCCGCCGACGCGGTGATCGTCTCCGACACCAGCATGTGGTCCGAGGACACCCCCACGGTGTGCACCGGCATGCGCGGCCTCGCCGAGTGCGAGATCCAGCTGTACGGACCCGACCAGGACATCCACTCCGGAGCCTTCGGCGGCGCCGTACCCAATCCGGCCACCGTCGCCGCCCGGCTCGTCGCCGCCCTGCACGACGAGCACGCGCGCGTGGCGGTCCCCGGGTTCTACGAAGGCATCACCGAGCTCACCGACCGTGAGCGGGAACTCTTCGCCGAGCTGCCCTTCGACGAGGAGCGCTGGCTGCGCATCGCCAGGTCCACGGCCACCCAGGGAGAGAGCGGCCACACCACCCTGGAGCGCGTCTGGGCCCGCCCGACCGCCGAGGTCAACGGTATAGGCGGCGGCTACCAGGGCCCCGGCAGCAAGACGATCATCCCGTCCTCGGCGATGGTCAAGCTCTCCTTCCGGCTCGTCGCCGGTCAGGACCCTGACTACATCGAAGAGGCCGTCCGTACCTGGGTCGCCGAGCAACTGCCCGCCGGAATCCGCCACGAGATCACCTTCGGCGCCGCCACGCGCCCGTGCCTGACACCGCTCGACCACCCGGCCCTGCAGTCCGTCGTACGCGCCATGGGCCGCGCCTTCGAGCAGGAGATCCGCTTCACCCGCGAAGGGGGATCAGGGCCCGCCGCGGACCTCCAGGACGTCCTCGCCGCCCCCGTGCTGTTCCTCGGTATCTCGGTCCCGTCCGACGGCTGGCACGCCCCCAATGAGAAGGTCGAGCTCGACCTTCTCCTCAAAGGCGTCGAAACCACTGCCTATCTGTGGGGCGATCTGGCCCAGAACTGGCGAGATGCACACTGAAGAAGCCCCGCCGCACACGTCCTGCCGTACATCCGGCTGAACAGCCCACCGAAACAACCGTTTCACCGGGGGAGTTGGAAGCACCCGTGACCACCTGGACCGACCGCACCGCCGACCGTCCCATCTCGCTCACCGCCCCGAGCGGCATCGACCGGGCCGCCCACCACCGGCTCGACGAGGCCTGGCTCGCCGCGGCGTGGAGCCACCCCACCACCCGCGCCTTCGTGGTCTCCGGCGGCCAGGTCCTCATCGACGAGACATCCGACGGCACCACCGAACTCGTCATGACCCCATCCTTCGAGGCGCCCCTCACCGAAGCGCACCGCTACTTCCTCGGCACCGACGACGACGGCGTCAGCTACTTCGCCCTCCAGAAGGACACCCTCCCCGGCCGCATGGACCAGTCCGCGCGCGCGGCGGGTCTGCGCGAGGCCGGCCTGCTTCTGTCACCCCGCGACGCCAGCCTCATGGTGCACGCGGTGGCACTGGAGAACTGGCAGCGTCTGCACCGCTTCTGCTCCCGTTGCGGTGAACGCACAGTGATCGCCGCGGCCGGCCACATCCGCCGCTGCCCCGCCTGCGGCGCCGAGCACTACCCCCGCACCGACCCGGCCGTGATCATGGCCGTGACGGACAACGAGGACCGCATCCTGCTCGGCCGCCAGGTGCACTGGCCCGAGGGCCGCTTCTCCACCCTCGCCGGCTTCGTCGAGCCCGGCGAGTCCATCGAGCAGTCGGTCCGCCGTGAGGTCTTCGAAGAGGCCGGGATCACGGTGGGCGAGGTCGAGTACGTCGCCAGCCAGCCCTGGCCCTTCCCCTCCAGCCTCATGCTGGGCTTCATGGCCCGCGCCACCTCGGCGGAGATCAACGTCGACGGCGAGGAGATCCAGGAGGCACGCTGGTTCTCCCGGGAAGACCTGCGGGCCGCGTTCGAGTCCGGGGAGGTCCTGCCTCCGTACGGCATCTCGATTGCGGCCCGGCTGATCGAGCTCTGGTACGGCAAGCCCCTGCCGACGCGCGGAGCGGCCGGCTGAGGCAGCTCACGGCTGCCTGAGCCGGTACCTGCACGCCCTAGGCGCCGACCTTCTTCTTGACCTGCGCCAGCGAAGGGTTCGTCAGCGTGGAACCGTCCGGGAAGAGGACGGTGGGAACCGTCTGGTTTCCGCCGTTCGCCTTCTCCACGAACGCCGCGGACTCCGGGTCGTGCTCGATGTTGATCTCCTCGTACGTGATGCCCTCACGGTCCATCTGGCCCTTCAGCCGACGGCAGTAGCCACACCACGTGGTGCTGTACATCGTCACAGTGCCCGGCATCTGCCTCATGCTCCTTCGCTGCAGGGAGTACGTCTTTGCTGTGAAGGCAACGTATGCGACCGGGCTGCCATTCCCGTACGTGGCCGGGCTGGGGCGACGCCGGGCCGGGGCGACGTCGGGAAGGGGCGACGCCTGTCGCATTAGTACGACTGCAAGCGTCTCCCTGTGGACAACCGGCACACCCGCCTCGGCCGACCTGTCAGCATGGCGGGGTGACAGCAGCAACGCATTCCCCCCTCTTCCCGCAGGGCACCCACGGTTCGCAGTACTCGGCCGCGCCGAGCGGGGCCGACGCGGTGCTGGAAGGGCTCGACCCCGAGCAGCGCGAGGTCGCCACCGCCCTGCACGGCCCGGTATGCGTGCTCGCAGGAGCCGGTACGGGCAAGACCCGCGCCATCACCCACCGCATCGCCTACGGAGTACGGGCAGGAATCCTCCAGCCCTCCAGCGTGCTCGCCGTCACCTTCACCAACCGCGCCGCCGGTGAGATGCGCGGTCGCCTCCGCCAGCTCGGAGCCTCCGGAGTTCAGGCCCGCACCTTCCACTCCGCCGCCCTGCGTCAGCTCCAGTACTTCTGGCCGAAAGCAGTCGGCGGCAGCCTGCCCCGCATCGTCGACCGCAAGTTCCAGCTCGTCGCCGACGCCGCGGCCGCCTGCCGCATCCGCCTCGACCGCGGCGAACTGCGCGACGTCACCGGCGAGATCGAATGGTGCAAGGTCACGCAGACCGTCCCGGCCGACTACGCCGCGGTGGCGGTGAAGGCCGGACGCGAAGCCCCCCGCGACCGAGCCGAGATCGCCCAGGTGTACTCCGCGTACGAGGACCTCAAACGCGAGCGCGGCGTCATCGACTTCGAGGACGTCCTGCTGCTGACCGTCGGCATCCTCCAGGACCAGCACCACATCGCGGAAGCGGTCCGCGCCCAGTACCAGCACTTCGTCGTGGACGAGTACCAGGACGTCAGTCCCCTCCAGCAACGCCTCCTGGAACTGTGGCTCGGCGAGCGCGACAGCCTCTGCGTCGTCGGCGATGCCAGCCAGACCATCTACTCGTTCACCGGCGCGACCCCCGACCACCTCCTCGACTTCCGCACCCGCCATCCCGGAGCCACCGTCGTCAAACTCGTCCGCGACTACCGCTCCACCCCTCAGGTGGTCCACCTCGCGAACGGTCTGCTCGCACAGGCCCGCGGCCGCGCGGCGGACCACCGGCTGGAACTGATCTCCCAGCGTGCCGCGGGCCCCGAGCCCGGTTACGCCGAGTACACCGACGAGCCCGCCGAGGCCGAAGGCGCGGCCCGCCGCATCCGTGACCTCATCGCCTCCGGCACCCCCGCGAGCGAGATCGCGATCCTCTTCCGTACGAACTCGCAGTCCGAGACCTACGAACAGGCCCTCGCCGACGTCGCAGTGCCCTACCAACTGCGCGGGGCCGAGCGCTTCTTCGACCGCCCCGAGGTCAAGCGAGCCATCCACGCCCTGCGCGGTGCGGCCCGCTTCGGAGGCAACGACTCACTCCTCGACGGCGCCCCCGACCTCCCCTCACAGGTACGAGCCGTCCTGTCCGGAGACGGCTGGACACACCAGCCACCCGCGGGCTCCGGCGCCGTCAGAGAGCGCTGGGAATCCCTCGCCGCCCTGGCGAACCTGGCTCAGGACTTCGCCGCTGCCAGGACCGACGCCACCCTCGGTGACTTCGTGGCCGAACTGGAGGAGCGCGCCGGCGCCCAGCACGCCCCGACCGTCCAGGGCGTCACCCTCGCCTCGCTCCACTCCGCCAAGGGCCTGGAGTGGGACGTCGTCTTCCTGGTCGGCGTCGCCGAAGGCATGATGCCGATCTCCTACGCGAAGACCGAGGAGCAGATCGAGGAAGAGCGCCGCCTCCTCTACGTCGGCGTCACCCGAGCCAGAGAGCACCTCTCCGTCTCCTGGTCGCAGTCCCGCTCACCCGGCGGCCGCGCCAACCGGCGGCCCAGCCGCTTCCTCGACGGACTGCGCCCCGGCTCCGTCACCACCGCGGGCCGCAGAGGCACGACCGGCCCCGGCGGCTCGGGCGGTATCGAGCGCGGAGCCCCGGGAAGCGCCCCCGGTGTGGCCCGACGGAGCATCCGCACCCCCGCCCGCTGCCGGGTCTGCGGCCGTACGCTCAGCGACGCCGGCGAGATGAAACTGATGCGCTGCGAGGACTGTCCGTCCGACATGGACGAAGGGCTCTACGAACGGCTGCGCGACTGGCGAGCGATCCAGGCCGGGCGCAGCGGGCAGCCGGATTTCTGCGTCTTCACGGACAAGACGCTGATGGCCATCGCGGAAGCGGTACCGTCCAGTCCGGTTGAGCTGGCCCGCATCCCGGGCGTCCGCGCCCGCAAGCTCAACCGCTACGGGACCGACGTACTCGCCATCTGTGCAGGTCAAGAGCCAGAGGCCGACGAGAACGAGGAATGATTCAAACTCGTCGAGAAAATAGTTTGCGCATGCCCCAGCAATCCCCATAGGTTCTAAAGCACGGAAACGGCGGCCTTCTCGAAGGCCCTGGTTTCGTGCTGTACTTAAGAACCGTCGGACCGGCTCGCCCGGTCCCAGAGACGCCGAGAGGAGGCGATTCCAGTGATCAGCATCAACACCAGCTCTGTCAGCACCGCCAAAATGACCGATCGCTCGGTCGTCTCCACGTGCCTGCTCGGCATCTCGAACCTGGGCACCGGTCTGTCCGGCATCGCTGCCACCCGGCCGGCGTCCTCCGTGTCTCTCGCGGCACTCCCTGTTCGCGAGCGCAATGAGCGACCGATGAAGGCACTGGAAGCAGTAGAGGCACAGGCGAAGGCCTATGCCTTTGCGGTCACCGGTGCCGGAGCCAGCAAGCAGACGCATCACAAGATGTGGGCCTTCCGTGGGCCTGACCCCTGGAGTGATCCAGCCTGATCGACGATCAGGCCGGCGCCTTCAGGGCCGCGGAACCCCACCCGGGATCCGCGGCCCTTTTGTTTGTCCCCGACCGGGGACAGCGGAGCGAAGGGGCCTCGGGACAACAAAAAACCCCGGTACCAGCCGCCAACCGGCCAACCGGCCGGCACGACCAGACGAGGAAGACAAACCGTGCAACTCGAAGCGCACGCCCCGTCCGTACCGCCTTCCGAAACGATCGCCCCGCCCGGCTCCACGGAGGACTCCACCTTGACCCCGCTCACTGCGCTGACCGCGCTCGACGACGCCATCGAGAACCTCGGCGTACCCGTCCCCTGCCGTTCCTACGACCCGGAGGTCTTCTTCGCCGAGTCGCCGGCCGATGTCGAGTACGCCAAGTCCCTCTGCCGTACCTGCCCGCTGGTCGAGGCCTGCCTCGCCGGTGCCAAGGAGCGGCGTGAGCCCTGGGGCGTCTGGGGCGGCGAGCTCTTCGTCCAGGGTGTCGTTGTCGCCCGGAAGCGGCCGCGTGGCCGCCCGCGCAAGAACCCGGTTGCGGCATGAACATCACAGGAACGATCGATCGCCCCCTGACGCACGACCCCAAGAAACAGGCCCCGATGAAGCCGTCCGCCGGCGAGCCCGCAGGCTCCGCGATTCCAGACTTCACCTCCACCGGCGCGAACGACTCGCGTCAGAACAGGACCCGAGAGATGCAACTCATCCCAGAAGCCCTCGCGCGTGCGCATATGCACGACCGAATCCATGAAGCAGAGCAGGAACGCCGGGCGATGCGCCTGGTGGTGGCCCGCCGCATGCAGCGCCGTGCCGAGCGCGCGTCGCTGCGCGCCCGCCGCGCTCTGGCCATGGCGGTCATGCAGTAAGGCTCGTCGGCCGAGGAGCAACAGGAACAACAGGAACAACCGCTGATCGCGGGGGCCGGTCCGAACGGACCGGCCCCCGCGGTGCGTTGTACCGCTGGATCCGCCCCGGTGATGAGGAGCTCACGCCCCGGCCGCGGAGCCCTCGTCGCCCAGATCCAGGTCCAGGCCCATTTCCAGGTCCGCTTCTGGTTCCGCGTCCGCGTCCGGTAGGAAGCCTGGAAGCCATTCCTCGAGTTCCTGCCGCAGCCGTACCGTCGCTCCCAGCTGGCACAGCACGCCGATCGTGCTCAGGGTCACCCGGTGTATCAGCAGATACGCCGGGGGCAGGTTGAGCTGCTTGCCCAGTTGGTGTGCGGGGGAGCGGGGATCGGCGATCCGGGCTGCCTGGCTTCGCATCCAGCCCCGGCTGAAGGTGAACTCGTCGAGCTGGGCCGGCTCGATGATGGGGAGCAGGTAGTCCAGGACGGCGTCCGGGTCCAGGTCTATGGACTCCTTGACGAAGCCCTCCTCGCAGAGCAGTTCGTAGACGGCTTCCGCCTCGCCTTCGAGGGTCATGCGAAGCGAGCTGCCGATCGTCGGCGGGAGGCCGGCCGGAAGGCGGTCCACCGTGCCGAAGTCCAGTACACCCAGCCGCCAGCCGCTCTTGTCGCCGGAGCCATCCGTGCCATCCGTGCCATCGGAGACATCCACGCCATCGGAGCCCTCGGGGTCCTTCGGGTCGTCCGGCAGGAGGCGGAAGTTTCCCGGATGCGGGTCTGCGTGCAGCAGGCCGGTGCGAGAGGGGCCGGAGAAGAGGAAGCGGGCGAGGAGCTGACCCGCTCGGTCCCGCTCCTCCTGCGTACCGTCGGTTATCACCTCGGACAGCGGTATCCCGTCGATCCACTCCGTCACCAGTACCTGCTCGCACTGGTGGACCACGGCCGGCACCAGGACATCCGGGTCGTCCGCGAACTCCTCCGCGTGTGCCTGCTGAGCCTGGGCCTCCAGGCCGTAGTCGAGCTCCTCGGACACCCGGTCGCGCAGTTCCGCGATGAGTGGCTTGATGTCCACGCCCGGAATCAGTGGCCCCAGCAGCCGGGCGAAACGGCTCAGCTGGTTCAGATCGGACAGCAGGGCTTCGCCCGCCCCGGGGTACTGGACCTTGACGGCGACCTCCCGGCCGTCGTGCCAGACCGCCCGGTGCACCTGTCCTATGGAGGCCGCCGCGGCCGGTTTGTCCTGGAACTCCAGGAACAGATCCTCCCAGTCCTCGCCGAGCCGCTCCGTCAGCACGGCGTGCACCGTGCGCGTCGGCATCGGCGGGGCCGCCTCCTGAAGCTTGGTGAGCGCCGCGCGATACGGGCCCGCGACCTCCTCGGGCAGCGCCGACTCGAAGACGGACATGGCCTGTCCGAACTTCATCGCGCCACCCTTGAGCTCGCCGAGCACCTTGAACAGCTGCTCCGCCGTGCGCTGTTGCAGCTCGCGACCCACGAGTTCCGCGGACTTGCCGCCGATTCGTTTGCCGAGTCCCCAGGTCGCGCGCCCGGCGAAGCCGAGCGGTAGTGCGGCGAGCTTGGCGGTTCGGGTGACCGCCTTCCGGGGAAGATCAGACATGCGCCCTCCAAGTACCGGACAGCCGTGCCGCGTGCGGCTGTTGCCCGGCCATTGTCTCGTGCGGCCCTTCGTCGTCAGCGGCAGCGGTCTGCTCCCCCTTACCTTTCTCCCCGGGACCGCAGGGACATGCGGGATGCTGCCACACCGGGCGGGCGTGCCAGTCGAAACCAGGTACCGAAACCTCCCAGCGGGCGCCCGCACTCGACGGTAGCCCCCCGTCCAGGAAGGCGAGCGCATGCCCCGCGGCCAGCCCGGCGACCGTGGCCGCCAGTGTCAGGTCGCATGCCGGCACCTGGCGGAGCTGTCCGGAACGCCACTGCGCGAGCAGGCGCGGCCAGGTCGGATCCCGGTCCGTGCGTCCCAGATCGAGACAGCCCGCGCAAGCCGTGTCACCGGGCAGGACCAACGGGCCGACGACGCCGGTGCCCTCCACCACCCCGGCGAAGAGATGAGGCGTACCGGAGCCGATCAGTGGCTCGTACACCGCCGGGTCGGGCGCGTGGACGGCGAGTCCGTCCCGGGGCGCGATGATCACCAGGGAGAGGCCCGGGTCGTCCTGTTCGGGAACGGACCGGGCGCCGCCTCGCCGGGGCGGGCGGCCGGGTGCCGCTCCGCGCACCGCACGCCGTGCGGCCTCGTCCCTGCGCTCGCCGATGGACTCCACAGGCAGCCCGCCCGGCGCCACGTCCCAGGGTTCGACGCAGCCGCCGTCCTGTACTTCGACCCGGCCCACGCCCGCGGCTGCCAGGGCCGAGGCCAGGACGACTCCGACCCGGCCCGCACCCCGTACCAGTACACGCAGCGAGCGGCGGGCCGCGAGCCGGCGCATGGCCTCGCCGGGTTCAGGGGCGACGAGGGAGAGTGAGGCGGCGTCCGGCCGGAGCCGGTCCAGCACTGCCGTTTTCCCGCGCAGGGCGTCGGCGGCCGGGCCACCGCCCGTGGCGTCGTCCAGCAGTCCGGCCCGGGACAGCCGCTCCACGAGACCGTCGACATGACCGTCGGGCAGACCCATGCGGCGCCCCTCGTCGCGCAGGAGAGGCAGCCCGCGTGTTCCGTCGAACAACGTCAGGAGACTGCCTGTCGCCGTGTCCATCGGGCCGAGCACCATCGCATGCGCCGGTGCCATACCGAACTGAACGGTGTTCGGATCCCGCCAGCCGCGCCGCAGCGCGGGTTTCACCATCGGATGCATGAAGCGACCCCCGTACGTCCCCGTGGTGCCGGAGGAGTTCGTCCTGCTCCGCCGGTCGAATGCCAGGATGCCCGCATTGCCCGGCGCGTGCCGAAAGTTATCCACAGGCGGTGGGTGTTCGTCGTATAAATCGAGCCCATGGGGTGCGGTTCGGCATCGATGCGTACCGGAGACGGGACTTCCCCCTTGTGCAACGGGTAACGTCGGGGCGTGCCCGCCGACCCACTGCACCGCGCCGGAAACCCACAGCGCAGCACGACGAGCCAGCCGCCAAGCGGCTCGGGGGCGAGCGCGATCGAGGTCCGCAGGAGCGCGCGACGACGCAGAACGGTCTCCGCGTACCGTGAGGGCGATCGCACCGTCGTGCTCATTCCCGCCCGGATGTCCGAGGCGGAGGAGCAGCGCTGGGTCACTGTCATGCTCGACAAGCTGGCCGCCCAGGAGAACAAGCGGGTGCTCGGCGACACGGAACTGTCCGAGCGTGCCGCCCGGCTCTCGGAGCTGTACTTCGACGGCCGGGCCCGGCCCACCTCGGTGCGCTGGGTCACCAACCAGAACACGCGATGGGGCTCGTGCACCCCGGCCGAGGGCAGTATTCGACTCTCGCACCGCTTGCAGGGCATGCCCGAGTACGTCGTCGACTACGTCCTCGTCCACGAACTCGCACATCTGCTCGTACCTGGTCACGGAGCCGATTTCTGGCGGCTCCTGGAGGCCTACCCGCGGACCGAGCGGGCCCGCGGCTACCTCGAAGGAGTGGTCGCCGCGGACTGGCTGCCCCACCTGCCCGCGGCGCGCGGCGAGTGACGCCGGCCTGAGCCGGACCCCTGGCCGGACGGTCGGTGGCAGGGATTTGTACCGGGTCTGTACCGGCCTCGTCCGCGGCTGGATTTTGCCGTTAGCCTGACGCGACGCACTTGTATTCGGGATGGGGGACGGTCGTTACGCATGGCCAGGGAATTCCAACGCGGCCACAAGGCCAGGATCAGTGACCTCACCGCGGGCACCGATCTGTACGTAGGCGTGCAGATCACCGGTCCCGGGCTGACCTTCGACATCAGCTGCTTCGGTCTGGACGCCGACGAGCGGCTGTCGGACGACCAGTATTTCGTTTTCTTCAACCAGCCGAAGACTCCTGAGGAGTCCGTCCAGCTTCTGGGCGCGCAGGCGGGCGACTCGGAGTCCTTCCGCGTCACCCTCGACAAGATCCCTCCGCGGATCCAGAAACTGTCCTTCACGGCGACCGTCGACGGCGTGGGGCAGATGTCCCAGATCGCCCCCGGCTACATCCGTATCGTGGCGGGCGGCGAGGAGGTGGCCCGGTACTCCTTCACCGGCGCCGAGTTCTCCACCGAACGCGCCGTGATGCTGGGCGACTTCTACCTGAAGGACGTCTGGCGGTTCGCCGCGGTCGGGCAGGGCTTCGACGGCGGACTCGACGCGCTGCTGAAGAACTTCGGCGGCGAGGTCGCCGAGGCGGAGCCGGTCGCCGCGCCCGCGCCGCAGGACGGCGCCCCGTCGTTCGCGCCGCCGGCCCAGGCCTCCGTGCCGCCCGCGTTCGGGGCTCCCGCAGGCCCCGCCACGCCGGCTCCCGCACCGCAGCCCGCTCAGGGTTTCGTGCCGCCCCCGGGGCCCACGCCGCCGCCGGCGCCCGCACCTTCGGTGCACGCTGCGCCGACCATCATCGCGCCCATGACTCCGCCGAGTGGTGCCCCCGTACCGCCTCCGGCACCAGCTCCCGCGCCGTATGGGCAGCCGGGCCAGCAGCCGCCGTACGGCCAGGCCCCCGGCCAGAGCGCACCCCTGCCGCCCGGTTACGGACAACCGCAAGCACCTCAAGCACCCGCCCCGCCTCCCGGTTACGGCCAGTCGCCTCCGCCTCCGCCTCCGCCTCCGCCTCCGCCTCCGCCTCCGCCTCCGCCTCCGCCTCCGCCTCCGCCTCCGCCTCCGCCTCCGGGCTATGGCCAGCAGCCGCCGTTCGGCCAGGTGCCGGGTCAGCCCGGCGCCCTGGGTGCGCCCGCCGCGTACGGGGTGCCGCAGGGCGCTCCCCCGGGTGGTGCCGGTGTCACCGCGGCGCTGCAGGCGTACAAGGAGACGCCCACCGGGCAGCGCTGGACCCAGCAGAACAAGAAGATGGTCCGTGTCGATCTCGGCATGGGCGGCGACCAGGCCGTACTGGCCCGCCAGGGCAGCATGGTGCTCTACCAGGGCAAGGTCGACTTCAGCTACAAGGGCGCAGGGTTCTCCGGCCGGGTCGTGGGCAACGCGACCGGCCAGGAGATGCAGCTCATGCGCTGTTCGGGCCGTGGCCAGGTCTTCCTCGCGGAGAACGGCGCCATGCTGCACCCCATCGAGCTGCAGGGAGACGCCGTCTGCGTCTCCGCGGAGAACGTCCTGGCCTTCGACGAGACGCTGCAGTACGAGGTGCGCCGCGTCGAGGGGCACGGCATCCCCGGAGGCGCGCTGTTCACGATGCAGTTCCAGGGGACCGGCACGATCGTAGTGAAGACGCGTGGTGTGCCTGTCGTCCTGCCCGTGACGCCGACGACGTTCGCCGACTGCAACGCCGTCGTCGCGTGGTCCGCCGCCTCTCAGGTGATCGTTTCCAGCCAGGTACGGATGCGCCGCAACGCCTACCCGGGCGACACAGGGGAGAGCGTGAACCTCCAGTTCCGCGGCGCGCCCGGCAATTTCATCGTCGTCCAGCCGTACGAGGTCTGAGGGAGCCCGTTTTATGAACCAGCAACTCGCGGGCTTCGCCCCGGCACCCGTTGCCGCGCGCATGGAGAACCACGGCAATCACATGCTCAAGGTCGCCATGCAGACCGGAAACGACCTCCTCGCGCGCGTGGGGTCGATGGTCGCCTACGAGGGCTTCGTCCAGTACGAGCCCAATCCGCCGGCCGTGCGCCAGATCGCCAAGGACTGGATGACCGGCGAGGGCGCACCCCTGATGAAGTGCTCCGGAGACGGCCTGCTCTACCTCTCCGACTACGGGGCGAACGTCGTCGTCATCAACCTCAACGGCGACGCGATCTCCGTCAACGCCACCAACCTGCTCGCCTTCGACGCTCACCTCACGTGGGGTGTCGAGCGGGTCAAGGGGCTGGCGAAGTTCGCCGGCCAGGGACTGTGGAACACCAAGATCTCCGGGCAGGGCTGGGTCGCGCTGACCTCCCGGGGCAAGCCCATAGTCGTCGACTGCGGAGGCGGCGAGGACGAGACGTACGTCGACCCGGACGCGCTCGTCGCCTGGTCCCCGAACCTCAAGGTGAAGGGCAAGCGCAGCTTCAAGGCACAGTCGCTGATCGGGCGGGGCAGCGGCGAGGCCTTCCAGATGGCCTTCTCCGGACAGGGCATCGTCGTCGTCCAGCCCAGCGAGGACAGCACCGACCGTCTCCGGGTCCGGGGCTGAGGGGGAGGACACACCATGCAGAGCCCGCTTTTCGCTTACAACGACCAGCAGTCCCAGGACCGCTACAGCCTGCAGAACAAGCAGATGCTGCGCGTTCTTCTGGAGGGCCACGACGACGTGCTCGCCCGCAAGGGCACCATGATCGCCTACCAGGGTCTTGTGGAGTTCGACGCCGAGTTCCAGAACTCCGGACAGCAGCGTTCGCGCGCGCACACCGGGGAGGGCCTCGACCTGATGCGCTGCCACGGGCAGGGCACCGTCTACCTGGCCAACCTCGCCCAGCACATCCATGTGGTGGACGTGGACCAGGACGGTCTCACCGTGGACAGCAGTTATGTCCTGGCGATGGACTCCTCGCTGCACCACGACGTGATCGCCGTGGACAGCCAGTACGGCATCTCCGGTTCCGGCAAGTATCAGCTCAACATCTCCGGGCGCGGCAAGGTCGCGCTGATGACGTCGGGCATGCCGCTGATGCTGCAGGTCACGCCCGACAAATACGTCAACTGCGACGCCGACGCGATCGTTGCCTGGTCCACGGGTCTGCGCGTCCAGATGCAGGCCCAGACGCATTCCTCCGGAGTCTTCCGCCGTCGCGGCAACACCGGTGAGGGCTGGGAGCTCAGCTTCATGGGCCAGGGGTACGCGCTCGTCCAGCCCAGCGAGATGCTGCCGCCGCAGAACGCGGTGCTCGGGTCAGGCGTCGCCGCCCAGTACGGAATGGGACAGCAGGGGGCCCGGGGACAGAACCAGGGCAACGCCTGGAGCTAGGGCGTGTTTCGAAAGTCCCGTCTGCCCGGCGACGCCATGCACGCACTCTCGCCGCACCGGGCGCAGACCCAAGTACGTCCAGTACGAGGGTCTACGCCCGGCACGCCGAGAGCACGCACCTGACGCCGCCGGGCCCGCCCTCCGGGCGGACGACGCTACTTTCGAAACACGCCCTAGGGGCCGTTGATGGCTCTTCGTCGCGCAGGCGCTCCGGGGACGCTCTTCGGAGCGTCCCCCTGAAGACTGGCGTGATGTAAGGGGCGGTCGCTATTGCGGTCGCCCCTTACCCGTTCCTCAGAGCCTTGCCCGTGTCGCTGCCACGAGGCGTACGACCGAGTCGTCGGCCACCCGCGCCACCT
This sequence comes from Streptomyces sp. NPDC048484, assembly GCF_040651415.1. Taxonomy (NCBI): domain Bacteria; kingdom Bacillati; phylum Actinomycetota; class Actinomycetes; order Kitasatosporales; family Streptomycetaceae; genus Streptomyces; species Streptomyces sp. NPDC048484. Next base: position 38,513 of record NZ_JBEZJY010000016.1, on the reverse strand, counting down.
CGTCGTACGCGAACCAGCGCAGGTCGAGGGACTCGTCGCTGATCTCCTGGACTGCGCCCGGGACGGCCACGACCGCGTACTGGACGTCGAAGTGGCAGTGACACGGCGGCGGGATGGGATGCCTGTCGAGCCGTACGGGGCCGCCCGGCAGCAGTGTCAGCCCCGCGATGCCCGACTCCTCCGTGGCCTCACGCAGGGCAGCGGCCTCCAGGGTGGCGTCCCCGGGCTCGCAGTGCCCGCCCATCTGGAGCCACATCCGAAGCTTCCTGTGGAGAGTCAGCAGAACCCTGCCGTGGCCGGGATCGATCACCAGGGCGCTCGCCGTGACGTGCCCGGCCGCACAGGCCTTCCACATGCCGTCCGGATGAGCCTCCAGGTGGTCGAGGTAGGCCTGGCGCAGTTCGTCCTGTCCCTCGATGCCCTTGAGGACCACGACAGCGTCGTCGTACAGGCTCACTTGTCGTCGTCGCCCTTGTCCTTGTCCGCGGCCCCGTCCCCGCCCTTGCTCTCGCCCTTGGTCTCTTCCTTCGTCAGGTTCGGCTGATCGGGTGAACCGCCCGCGGCCTCGCCGAGCATCTTGTCGAGCTCGGAGAAGTCCAGCTGCTCGCGGTGCACGAAGCCGTCCGGGTCGTCCAGGTCGGAGGCGGTCGGCAGCATGTCCGGGTGCGCCCACAGGCCGTCCCGGCCGTCGACGCCGCGCGCGTCGGTGAGCGAGGCCCACAGGCGGGAGGCGTCCCGCAGGCGTCGCGGACGAAGCTCCAGGCCGATCAGCGTGGCGAAGGTCTGCTCCGCCGGACCGCCCGTGGCGCGACGGCGGCGCAGCGTCTCGCGCAGCGCGTCCGCGGACGACAGGCGGGGCTTCGCGGCCGAGTGGACCACCGCGTCCACCCAGCCCTCGACGAGCGCGAGCGCCGTCTCCAGGCGGGCCAGCGCGGCCTTCTGCTCCGGAGTGTCCTCCGGCTGGAACATGCCCTGCTGAAGCGCCGCCTGCAGCTCCTCGGGGTTCTGCGGATCGAACTGGCCGACCACGTCCTCCAGCTTGGCCGTGTCGACCTTGATCCCGCGTGCGTACCCCTCGACCGCGCCGAACAGATGCGAGCGCAGCCACGGCACGTGGGCGAAAAGCCGCTGGTGAGCGGCCTCGCGCAGGGCGATGTAGAGGCGCACCTCGTCCTGGGCGATCCCCAGGTCCTTGCCGAACGCCTCGATGTTCAGCGGCAGCAGCGCGGCCTTGCCGGCCGGGCCGAGCGGCAGACCGACGTCGGTCGAGCCGACGACCTCGCCCGCCAGCATGCCGACGGCCTGCCCGATCTGCGTGCCGAACATGGCGCCGCCCATGGAACGCATCATCCCGAGGAGCGGGCCCGCCATGGCCTGCATCTCCTCGGGAAGGACGTCGCCCATGGCCGCGCCGACGCGCTCGGCGACCGGGTCGACGAGCTCCTTCCACACCGGCAGGGTCGCCTCGACCCACTCCGCGCGGCTCCAGGCCACCGCGGAGGCGGCACCGGACGGCAGCGACGTCGAGTCGTCCAGCCACAGGTCGGCCAGACGGACCGCGTCCTGGACCGCGGTGCGCTCGGCGGGGCCGATGCTCGAGTCCTTCGTGCTGTCGGAGGTGCCCTGGGAGACCGTCTGGCGGGCGATCTGCTTGGCCATGTCCCAGTTCACCGGGCCGCCCTCGTAGGAGAGCATCTGGCCCAGCTGCTGGAACGCGGCGCCCAGATCGTTGGGGTTCAGCGAACCGAACATGGCTGCGAGCGGATTGTCGCCTCCAGGTCCTCCGGGCCCGAAACCGAACGGGTTGGCAGGTCCCTGACCACCACCGCTCTCCTGGTCCTTCTTCTTGCCCTCGTCGCCGTTTTCCGGCTCCTCCGGCGGAAGGCCGAATCCGAATGGGGTGTCACTCACGGGATTCCTCGGCTGTTAAGGCCGCCGGTTCGCTCCGACGGCGGCTGCCCTGCATCACCACCCAGCGTAGACACCACAACCGGTTCGGGCCTCGGTGCGTCGCCGACTCGGCGGCTGCGGCAGGATGGATGCCACCTGGTACGTACGCGTCAGTCGCGTTCTTACTGAAGACAACCGCTGGAGACGCCCGGTGAGTTCCCCAGATCCACAGGTTCGCGCAGCGCGAAACCCCTCAACCCACCCGACGCCCGAAGACCACCCCTCGACGTCGGCGGCGCGGGCCGGCGGGACATCCGCCGTACGCGGTCCCGTCGTCGCGATCACCGGCGCCGCGGCCGGGATCGGCGCGATGCTCACCGAGCGGCTCGCCGCCAGTGACGAGATCAAGCAGGTCATCGCCATCGACGAGCGGCGCGGTGAGTGCGCGGGCGTGCAGTGGCACATCCTGGACGTCCGGGACCCGGCCATCGCCGAGAAGCTCCGCGGAGCGGACGTCGTGGTGCACCTCGCACTCGACCTCGATCTGGAGACGGATCCGGCGGCGCGTACCGCGTACAACGTGCGGGGTACCCAGACCGTGCTCACGGCTGCCGCGGCCGCCGGGGTCCACCGGGTCGTGCTGTGCACGTCGGCCATGGTGTACGGAGCGCTGCCCGACAACGAACTGCCCCTCTCCGAAGACGCGGAGCTACGGGCCACCGCCGAGGCCACGGGGGTCGGGGACCTGCTGGAGGTCGAGCGGCTCGCCCGGCGGGCACCCCGCGCGCATCCCGGGCTCAACGTCACCGTGGTCCGTCCCGCCGTGCTCGTCGGAGGCACTGACACAGCGCTGACCAGGTACTTCGAGTCACCTCGACTCCTGGTCGTGGCCGACTCCCGGCCCGCCTGGCAGTTCTGCCACGTCGAGGACCTGTGCGCCGCTCTGGAGTACGCCGCCCTGGAGAAGGTCGAGGGAGAGCTGGCCGTCGGCTGTGACGGGTGGCTGGAGCAGGAGGAGGTCGAGGAGCTCAGCGGGATCCGGCGGATGGAGCTGCCGTCAGCCATCGCCCTGGGAGCCGCGGCCCGGCTCCACCGGATCGGGCTCACCCCGTCGCCGGCCGGGGACCTCGCGTACACGATGTATCCCTGGGTGGTCAGCGGGAGCCGGCTGCACGATGCCGGGTGGCGGCCCCAGTGGACCAACGAGGAGGTCCTCGCCGAACTCCTGGGAGAGGTCGCCGGAAGGCACACCGTCGCCGGACGGCGGCTCGGACGCAAGGACGCCACCGCGGCGGGAGCCGCGGGAGCGACGGTCGCCCTGCTCGGCACGGCCGCGTTGGTGCGGCGGGCGCGGAAGGCCCGGAGGCGGATCTGAGGCGGAGGCGGACGTGAGGTTGGCGGAAGGGGTGGACCGCTTGAAGGTGTTCCTGAGGTGTTCCTGCAGAAGGCCCCCACGCCGGGGTGGGGCACGATGGGGGTATGGCACTCATGAATGATCATCCTGGTGAGCACGCCGCGCGGGAGCCCATCAAGCTGCTGGCGATTCGGGAGACCGACCTCTCCCTGGACGAGGTCTTCCGGGCCGTCGGTGACGACGCCTCCGGAGGGACCGCGCTCTTCGTGGGGACCGTACGCAACCACGACGGGGGAGCGGACGTCGACGCCCTCGGGTACTCCTGCCACCCCAGCGCCGAGGCCGAGATGCGGCGGGTCGCGGAGAAGGTCGTCGCGGAGTATCCGGTGCGGGCGCTGGCCGCCGTGCACAGAATCGGTGACCTGCGGGTGGGTGATCTCGCGGTGGTCGTCGCCGTCTCCTGTCCGCACCGGGGCGAGGCCTTCGAGGCATGCCGGAAGCTGATCGACGACCTGAAGCACGAGGTCCCGATCTGGAAGCACCAGAAATTCTCCGACGGTACGGAGGAATGGGTCGGGGCCTGCTGACCTGCTGACCGCACGGGAGTCCTGTCTCCCCCGAGAGCGCATTCGTCCCATCAGCCCCGCCAGTCCCATCGACCCCTTCAGACCCCCCGGCCTCACCCGTCCGGGCCTCCGGTTGCGTAACCCGACCCCTGCCGTGAGCGTTGAACAAGCAGATGGTTAATCTGCTGATCAGTCAGTTGCGGTGGTTCATCGGGGTTGGGAGGTCGGCATGGCGGCGCTCGCCTGGTTGCTGATTCCATTTTTCGCCGCGATCGGTGCCGGAGCCTGGGGCAGTTGGGCGGGACGGAACCGCAAGACCATCGGTGACGGTCACGAGCTCGCGGGCTACACACGCTTCCGCGAGGCCATGGAGAAGTCGCACACGGACGTCTGACCGGTCGTCGGCCCCCGGACGGACGGCCCCGACGGTGCGTTGACAGTGGGGTCCCGTACTGTCGTTCCATGCCACGCCGCACCGCGACGATGCTCGCCTCCACCCTGATGCTGATCGCGCTCCTGTGTGCGGGAGTCTTCATCAACGTGCCGTATTCGGAGATGTCACCGGGCCCGACGGTGAACACGCTCGGCAAGCACGACGGCGAGCCGGTTCTCGACATCTCCGGTCGCAAGACCTATCCGACGAGTGGCCATCTGAACATGACCACCGTCCGGGTCACCAGCGCCGACTACAACATGAACCTCGTCGAAGCCGTGTCCGGCTGGCTGGCACACGACAACAAGGTGGTCCCGCACGACACGCTGTACCCCAACGGCAAGACGGAGGAGCAGTCGACGCAGGAGAACGCCGAGGAGTTCAGCCAGTCCCAGGAGAGTGCCAAGGTCGCGGCCCTCAAGGAACTGGACATCCCGGTGAAGTCCTGGGTGATCGTCTCCACCGTCGTCAAGGACACCCCCGCCGAGGGCCGACTGCACGCCGGTGACGTGATCAAGGCTGTCGACGGCAAAGAGGTGAAGGAGCCCGGTGACGTGGCGAAGCTGGTCACCGAGCACAAGCCGGGCGAGAAGGCCGTCTTCACGATCGTGCCCGTCAAGGAACAGGCCGCCGCCGAGAAGAAGAACACGACGGCGACCAGAACCGAGGACGTCACGGTCACCACCGTCAAGTCCGACGACGACGGCGAGGACCGCGCGATCGTCGGTATCTCGGCCGGGACCGACCACACCTTCCCGTTCACCATCGACATCAAGCTCGCCGATGTCGGCGGCCCCAGCGCCGGTCTGATGTTCTCCCTCGGCATCGTCGACAAGCTGACCCCTGGGAGCCTCACCGGCGGCAAGTTCGTCGCCGGCACCGGCACCATCGCCGACAACGGCAAAGTCGGCCCGATCGGTGGAATCGAGATGAAGACGGTCGGTGCCAGGGCCAAGGGCGCCCAGTACTTCCTGACGCCCAAGGACAACTGCGCGGCCGCCGCCCGTGACGTCCCCGACGGGCTCACGCTCATCAAGGTCGACACCATCGACGACGCGATGGGCGCCCTCAAGGACATCCGTGGCGGCGACACGGCCGACCTGCCGAAATGCGTCGGCTAGCGCACCGGCAGGCACAGGCCGCGGCTCCTCAACGGGCAAACGTTGCCTGCCGCGGCACCAGCGCCGCGACAGGCACAGGCCGCGAGGTTCCGGACTACTCCGCGAACGTCGCCGTGAGTGCCTCGGCCAGTCCCGGCACGAGGTCGGATCCGGTGAGCACGTCGGTCGCCGCGTCCTTCTCGCGCAACCGCAGTGCCGAATCGCGCTTCCCGCCGCGCAGTACCGCCACGGTCATCCGGACCTCCTGGCGCTCCGGGTGCTCGGCGACCCACTTCGCCAGCCGGGACTCGTCGAGGCCGTCCGGTACGGACACCTCCGCGGACGGCGGCAGCATCAGCCGCTCCACGGACAGCGCGCAACCGACCACGGCGTCCGGCCACGCGATGGTGCCGAGGAACTCGTCCAGCGGGCTGCCCGCCGGGAGTTCGTCCTGCTCAATAGGTGTGAGGGTGCCCTCGGGTACGTCTTCGGTCAGACCGAGACGCTCAGCGAGCCCCGGTTCCTGGGAACGCAGTCGGGTGGTGTCGACCAGAGCGAAGAGCCGGGCGGGCTGGTCCCAGCCGAGCCCGGAAACGTACTCGTCGATTTCGAGGACGGCGCGGGTGAGGGGCCCCGCCGCCATGGGGGTGCCTGAGGAGGTGGTGTTGGACATGGTCACAATCCTGCCTCGTTCGGCCCCGGAAGCGGGAACCGAGTAAAGCATTAGTAAGTTGCATAGATGTGGCCCGGCGTTTGCAGGGTCCCCAGATTCCAACAGCGAACTTCGAGGTGCGCACCTTGGCTTTCCAGATGCCGGACCGCGGCGGAGGCCCGTCAGGGCCGCGGATGAGAGTGGGCCGACCGTCCCGGCGCGTTCGGACCCTGCTCATGACACTGGGCGTACTGGCCGTGCTGGCCATGGCCTTCGTCATGTTCGCGGGGTTCTGGACGGACTGGCTCTGGTACCGGTCGGTGAACTACTCCTCCGTCTTCACGACCACCCTGTGGACCAAGATCGGCCTGTTCTTCGTCTTCGGACTGCTGATGGCTGTGGCCGTCGGAGTGAACATCTGGCTGGCCCACCGCCTGCGGCCGCCGCTCAGCGCCATGTCCATGGAGCAGCAGAGCCTCGACCGCTACCGGATGGGCGTGGCCCCGTACAAGAAGTGGATCCTTCTCGGGATCACCTCACTGGTCGGGCTGATCGCGGGCGCGTCCGCGGCGGGTCAGTGGCGTACGTGGCTCATGTGGGTGAACGGAGTGGCCTTCAACCAGAAGGACCCCCAGTTCCACCTCGATGTGTCCTTCTACGCCTTCGACCTGCCCTGGTACCGCTTCATGCTGGGCTTCGGCTTCGCGGCCGCGATCCTTTCCCTGATCGCCGCCGCGCTGACGCACTACCTGTACGGCGGGCTGCGCGTCACCAGCCCCGGAGCGCGCGCCACGGCAGCGGCCACCGGTCACCTGTCGGTGCTGCTGGGCATCTTCGTCGCGCTGAAGGCGGTCGCGTACTGGCTCGACCGCTACGGGCTCGCGGTGAAGTCCAGTGACTTCAAGGCGACCGGCAACTGGACGGGCCTCAGGTACGTCGACGCCAACGCGTACCTGCCGGCCAAGACGATCCTCTTCTGCATCGCGGTCATCTGCGCCCTGCTGTTCTTCGCCACCCTGTGGCGCCGCACCTGGCAGCTGCCCGTCATCGGCTTCGGCCTGATGGTGCTCTCGGCGATCCTCATCGGCGGTCTGTACCCGGCGATCGTGCAGAAGTTCCAGGTCCAGCCGAACGAGCAGGCCAAGGAAGCGCCGTACGTCGAGAAGAACCTCAAGGCGACCCGTGACGCGTACGGGATCAACGGCACCGAGGTCAAGGAGTACGCGGGTGCGAGCACGACCAAGGACAAGGCCAAGCTGCGCGACGACGCCGACGGCGCCGCGAGTATCAGGCTCCTGGACCCGAACGTCGTCTCGCCCACGTTCCAGCAGCTCCAGCAGGTGCGGAACTACTACGCGTTCCCGTCGAACCTGGACGTCGACCGCTACAGCAAGGACGGCAAGGACCAGGACACCGTCATCGGTCTGCGCGAGCTGAACCTGCAGGGCATTCCGAAGAGCAACTGGATCAACAACCACTTCCGCTACACGCACGGCTTCGGAGTGGTCGCGGCCAAGGGCACCAACGCCGACGCCGAGGGGCGCCCGGAGTTCACCGAGTACGACCTGCCGTCCAAGGGCGACCTCGGTGAGTACCAGCAGCGGATCTACTACGGCGAGAAGACCAGCCAGTACTCGATCGTCGGCGGTCCGCAGAAGGAGATCGACTACTCCGACGACACCGGCGAGAAGACGACCAGTTACAAGGGCAAGAGCGGCGTCAACCTCTCGAACCCCGTCAACCGGGCGGCGTACGCGGTGGCGTTCAGCGAGCCGCAGATCCTCTACTCCGGCGCGATCGGCGAGGGTTCGCGGATTCTCTACAACCGCACGCCCAAGGAGCGCGTCGAGGCGGTGGCCCCCTGGCTGACCATCGACGGGGACGCCTACCCCGCGGTCGTCGGCGACAAGATCGAGTGGATCGTCGACGCGTACACGACGACCAACGGCTACCCGTACGCCTCGCGCACCACCCTCGGTGACACGACGGCCGACTCGTTGACCGCCGCCAACAACCAGCGGGCGGTGGTGGCCCAGCAGAACCAGGTCAACTACATCCGCAACTCGGTGAAGGCGACCGTCGACGCGTACACCGGCAAGGTGACGCTCTACGAGTGGGACACCAAGGATCCGGTCCTGAAGACCTGGAAGAAGGCGTTCCCCGGGACGGTGCAGCCGAAGTCCGACATCCCGCAGGCTCTCATGGACCATCTGCGGTACCCGCAGGACCTGTTCAAGGTCCAGCGGGAGCTGCTGACCCGCTACCACGTGAAGGACGCGGAGACGTTCCTCAGCGGCAGCGAGGTGTGGCAGGTGCCGGACGACCCGACCAACAAGTCGGGCAACGCGGTGCCGCCGTACTACCTCAGCATGAAGATGCCGGGTGAGCAGTCCCAGGCGTTCTCCCTGACGACGACACTCACACCGAACGGCCGCGACAACCTGAGCGCCTTCGTGTCGGTCAACGCCGAAGCCGGCACGAGCGACTACGGCAAGATCAACGTCCTCAAACTGCCCACCGGCAGAACCGTCGACGGACCTAAACGGGTGCAGAGCCAGTTCAACTCCGAGCCGTCCATCGCCGAGTCCATCAGGCTCCTCAGAGGTGGCGACTCGGAAGTCGAGTACGGCAACCTGCTGACGGTGCCGCTCGACGGAGGCCTGCTCTACGTGGAGCCCGTCTACGTGAAGGGTGGGGGACTCAAGTACCCGCTGCTGCGGAAGGTGCTGGTGACCTACGGAGGCGCGACGGCCTTCGAGGACACGCTGGAGGAGGCGCTGAACAAGGTCTTCGGAGCCGACGGTTCGACCGCCGAACCACCGGACGAGAGCGAGACGAACCCGCCGCCGGCATCCAGTGACCCGACGGTCCAGAAAGCGCTCGACGACGCCCAGAAGGCCTTCGAGCAAGGCCAGGAAGCCCTCAAGAAGGGCGACTGGGAGGCATACGGAACGGCGCAGAAGGACCTGGAGGACGCGCTGGAGCGGGCCGAGGACGCCCAGGCGGCGGCCGACAAGAGCGCAGGCAGCAGCGGCAAACCCAGCGGCTCCGGTGACAAGAAAACCGAGGAGAGCGGCAAACCGAGCAGTAGTCCCAGTAGCAGTCCGAGCAGCAAGAACCCGGACAGCAGCTGAGTCAGGAGCTCCCCTCGCGCCGTGGTACGGTTGCAACACAACGGCGCGGGGTGGAGCAGCTCGGTAGCTCGCTGGGCTCATAACCCAGAGGTCGCAGGTTCAAATCCTGTCCCCGCTACTGAAGTTGAAGGACCCGGATCCTCCAAGGATCCGGGTCCTTCTGCGTGCGTGGACTCTCGCTGTGGACCGTCGTCGGGCCGTGTGTGAGTGCTCCTCGTTCACCAGTGCTGCCGCGGTGAAGGCTGCGCCAGAGGGAGGGAGTTGCGCGAACTGTGTTTCACTTGTCTCTCTGTGGGCATGTCGACAAAACGCTGAAGTGACCTCACTGGCTGCGGTATACCAGGTGTACCCAGGTTGCAGGTGGTGCGACGATGGACGTTATGGGGGACAAGGCAACTCTGTTGGATACAGGGCGGTTTGTGCAGCCTTCCGACCGGGACGAAACCGGTGAGGCTGTCGAGGAGGCTCGTCAACGGCTCGCCGCGCAAGAGGGCGACGTCGAGGCGATGAGTGTCTTCGGAGCCATGCTGCTCCGCCGCGGTGATCTCGACGGGGCCGAGCCTCAGCTGCGCGCTGCCACCGCGGCCGGCGACCGGGCCGCCGCCAACAACCTCGGTGTCCTCCTGCACCAGCGCGGATACGCGGAGGAGGCCGCCGGATGGTGGCGGATCGCCGCCGTCGCGGGCTCCGCGGCCGCCGCGCACGCACTGGGCCGCCACCACCGCGAGCGGGGCGACGAGCCCGCCGCCGAGTACTGGCTGCGGCAGTCCGCCGAGCAGGGGCACTCCTTGGGCGCGTACGCGCTCGCCGATCTCCTGGAGCACCGAGGTGACGCCCGTGCCGAGGACTGGATGCGCGCGGCCGCCGAGCGGGGACACCGCGAGGCGGCCTACCGGCTCGCGCGGGCACTGGACCGGACCACCGCGCGGGCGGGCGACGCCGAGACCGACAACGGTGTCGCGGAGGGCGCCGGCGAAGCGGCCGAGCAGTGGTACCGGCAGGCGGCCGCGCGTGGTCACCGCCGGGCCGCGCTGCACCTCGGGGCGATCCTGGAGAAGCGCGGAGAGCTGAAAGAGGCGGGGCGCTGGTATCTGACCTCCGCCAAGGACGGCGAGGCGCGGGCGGCCTGCGCACTGGGCTTCCTGCTGCGGGACGCGGGTGACACCGAGAGCGCGGCCGTGTGGTGGCTGCGGGCGGCTCAGGACGGCGACGGGAACGCCGCGAACGCGCTGGGCGCGCTGCACGCCGAGCGGGGCGAGACGCAGACCGCCGAGCGGTGGTACCGGGCCGCGATGGACGCCGGCGACGTGAACGGCGCGTACAACCTCGGGCTGCTCTGTGCCGAGCAGACGCGGACCGCCCAGGCCGAACAGTGGTACCGGCGGGCGGCGTACGCGGGGCACCGCGAGGCGGCGAACGCCCTGGCCGTCCTGTTGCTCCAGGTCGGCGACGCGGCCGGGGCCGAGCCGTGGTTCTCCAAGGCCGCGGAGGCCGGCAGCGTGGACGCCGCGTTCAACCTCGGGATCCTGCGCGCGGGCCGGGGCGAGAACGCGGCGGCGCTGCGCTGGTACGAGCGGGCCGCTGCCGCCGGGCACACGGAGGCAGCGCTGCAGGTCGGCATCGCCCGGCTGCGGGACGGTGACGAGGGGGCCGCCGAGCGGCATCTCCGGTGCGCCGCGGGAGGTGGCAGCGCGGAGGGGGCCTACCGGCTGGCGACCGTGCTCGACGCGCGGCGCCCGCCCTCGCCCGCGCACGAGCTGGGGGAGCCGGCCACCGAGAAGAGCGAGTGCGAGGAGTGGTACGAGCGGGCCGCCTCCCAGGGGCACCGGCGCGCCCAGGTGCGCGTCGGGATGCTGGCAGCCGCCCGCGGGGACGTCGTGGAGGCGGCCCGGTGGTACCGGGAGGCCGCGGAGGCGGGGTCCCGCAACGGCGCGTTCAACCTGGGGCTGCTGCTGGCCCGGGAGGGGAGTGAGCCGGAAGCCGCCCTGTGGTGGGCTCGCGCCGCCGATGCGGGGCACGGGCGGGCGGCGTTGCGGCTCGCTCTGGTCTACGCGCGTCGTGGGGAGCTCGCGGAGGGGCAGCGGTGGGCCGACCGTGCGGTGTCGCTCGGGCCGGACGAGGTGTCCGAGCGGGCGACTCGTCTGCGGGACGCGTTGCGTCAGGAACTGTCGGCGTGACGGGGCGGCGGACGCGCCGGGGTGGCAGGGGTCGGACAAGGGATTTGCGCTGGTCGGGGGTGGTGACGTAACGTTCAGTTCATCGCCGCGGGGTGGAGCAGCTCGGTAGCTCGCTGGGCTCATAACCCAGAGGTCGCAGGTTCAAATCCTGTCCCCGCTACTGAAGACCGAAGGCCCGGAACCACTGGTTCCGGGCCTTCGGTGTTTTTCTGTGCCTGTGCGACGGAGCGCTGCGACGGAGCGCTGGAACCGGGTACTGCGACGGAGCGCCGGAACGGGGTGCTGAGGCGGGGTACTGAAAAGCCCCGGCCCACAGGGCCAGGGCTACGAGGTCAAGGCTACGAGGTCAGGGCTTCCATGCTTCCGGGCCGGAGCTTCGGGGCTGAGGCTTCGGAAGGCGTGCCGTCAGGCTGCCGCGCAGTTCGGGCACACGCCCCGGTAGGTCACCTCTACGCCCGAGACCGTGAAGCCGAAGCGCTCGGAGTCGGGGAGGTCCGTCAGCGGGTTGCCGCCCGGGTGCACGTCCTTGATCGCGCCGCACTGGGCGCAGACCAGGTGGTGGTGCGGCCGGTGGGCGTTCGGGTCGTACCGCTTGGCGCGCTTGTCCGTGGCGACTTCCAGCACCTCGCCGAGCGAGACCAGCTCACCCAGGGTGTTGTAGACGGTCGCCCGGGAGATCTCCGGGAGCTTCACGACGGCCCGCGCATGTACCTCGTCGGCCGTCAGGTGGACGTGATCGCCCTCAAGGACCTCAGCCACGACACGCCGTTGCGCGGTCATTCGCCAGCCGCGTCCGCGCAGTCGTTCCAACAGGTCACTCATGCGCCACAGCTTAACAGCTACTTGACCAGATCCTGAATAGGTGTGACTTTGGAGCCTTGCTTGACTTAGACATTGTCTATTGTGGGATCGAACTCGGCTTTGGCCAAGGGGCAGGATCGGCAACTTCCGTCAGGCCGACGGAGACTTCGGCAAGCGGCTGGAAGCCGCGGCCAGGCCCTGCGCGGCTGATGCCGGCACTGGAACGCTTGCCGTAGGGGCGGGCCGGATCCTCCGTACCGGGGATCCGGCCCGTTCGCTTTTCCACTGCTGTCCCGGCGCTGTCCACCACTCTCCCCGCCGGCTGCGGGTCGAAGCGGGCCGCCGGAGTGCCCTCAGGCCGGGGCGTGCTGCCGCAGGGGAGCCCAGCAGCGGATGATGTCGCGGACCGAGACGATGCCGACCGGCTCGCCGTGGTCGAGGACGATGAGATGCCGGAAGCCGCCGTGTGCCATGGCTTGAGCGGCGTCCTCCAGCGTCCAGGTCGGGGTGGCGAACACCACGTCGGTGGTCGTGTGGGCATGGGCCCGCTCGGTGTCCGGGCTCTGGCCCAGGCCGACGGAGTTGAGGAGGTCGCGCTCGGTGAGGATGCCGATGCCGATGCCGTCGGGATCGAGGACAACGGCTGCGCCGATGGAGCGCGCGGACATCAGTGCGGCGGCTTTACGAAGGGTGTGGGCGGGGCCGATGGTGAGGACCACCGTGCTCATGGCGTCGCGGACGAGCATGGACGGAGCCACCTCCTACGAATCCGTTCGTTAACGAATTCACAAGTTCACAAGTGGGGGGACTCTCAGAGTCGCAGTTAAAGGGAGGGTCAACAAGAGGGCGTGCGCGGCAGGTTCGGGGCGCGTGCCCTGTCGCCCGTGCCCCGAACGACTCCACGCGCCTCAGTAACGCTGGTTGGTAGCACTGGTGGGCAACGCTGATCAGTGACGCTGGTTGGTCCCGCCGGTCAGTAGCGCTGGTTCAGATATCCCAGCAACTCGTCGTGGAGGATGCCGTTCGACGCCGCCGCGTTGCCGCTGTGCGGGCCCGGCCGGCCGTCGAGGCCGGTGAAGGAGCCGCCCGCCTCGGTCACCACGATCGCGGTCGCCGCCATGTCCCACAGCGACAGCTCGGGCTCCGCACAGATGTCGATCGAGCCCTCGGCGACCATCATGTAGGGCCAGAAGTCGCCGTACGCGCGCGTGCGCCACACCTCGCGGGTCAGGTCCAGGAACCCGTCCAGCAGACTGCGCTCCTCCCAGCCCCCCAGCGAGGAGTACGCGAAGGAGGCGTCCTGCATGCGTGAGACCTCGGAGACCTTCAGCCGGGACGCGGACGACAGGCTGCGGCCGGTGAACGCGCCGTGGCCCTTCGACGCCCACCAGCGACGGGCGAGCGCGGGTGCGGAGACCACGCCGACGACCGGCTGGTAGCCGCCCTCGCCCGCCTCCATCAGCGAGATCAGCGTGGCCCAGACGGGCACGCCGCGTACGTAGTTCTTGGTGCCGTCGATCGGGTCGATCACCCAGCGGCGGGGGCCCGTGCCCTCGACCCCGTACTCCTCGCCGAGGATCGCGTCGCGCGGCCGTGCCCGCCCGAGGTGGCCGCGGATCAGTTCCTCGGCGGCCTTGTCGGCCTCGCTCACCGGTGTCATGTCCGGCTTGGTCTCGACCTTGAGATCGAGCGCCTTGAACCGGTCCATCGTCGCGGCGTCGGCGGCGTCCGCCAGGACATGGGCGAGGCGCAGGTCATCGCGATAGTCGAGCATGGGTGAACCGTATCTTCCGGGCGGTCCCCAGGAAACGGGGGGAGAGGCCCAGGTTGTGCCATGACTGCGGGGCGGCCCCGGCCGCCGGCGTCCCGCGGCGGATCCGCACATCGGCACGGCCCCGCGCCCCCGAAGGGGCGCTCCTGGTACGTCGCACTTCTCGGTGATGCCGCGAACCCTTGACAGTGCCCCTGTGCGCGTCAACTCTGATGCGCAGAGCCGATCGCCCCAGGGAGGCGATGATGCCTGCAGCGCGGGAATCCCTATTGGACGCCGCCTACACGGCGCTCGGACGCCGTCCGTGGTCCGCCGTGCGGATGGTCGATGTCGCCGCCGTCGCCGGGGTGTCCCGGCAGACCCTCTACAACGAGTTCGGGAGCAAGGAAGGCCTTGCCCGGGCGCTCGTACGGCGGGAGGCCGATGCCTACCTCGCCGGGGTGGAACGCGCTCTGGTGAGCCGGCCGGAGCCCCGGGAGCGGCTGGCCGCCGCTGCGGAGTGGACGGCGTCCGCAGCGCGGGGGAACGTGCTGGTGCGGGCGATGCTCACGGGGTGCTGGGGTGAGCGGCTGCCCTCCTTGACCCTGTCCGCCGTGCCGTCGTCCTCGGCCGTGCCGGCTCAGCGGCGGGCCGACGGGCCGCTGCCCTCGCCCGGCGACCTCGTGACGCTGGTGCGGGACCGCGCCGTCGTCTCGCTGGCCGTACCCGGAGGGTCCAAGTCCGAGGCGGCGGAGCTGGCCCGGGCCTGTGAACTCGCGGTGCGGCTGGGGGTGTCGTGTGTGCTGGCCCCGGCGGGGGAGGGGGGTGCGGCGGGCCTGGTCCGGGACACGCTGGCCACGGTGCGGTCCGTGGTCTGAGGCGGGTGCTGGGCCGTGGTCCGACGCGTTCACGGAGCCGTGGTCGGACGCGTTCACGGAGCCGTGGTCTCCCGCGCATACGAGGTCGTGGTCTCTCACGCGCGTACGGGGCTGTGGTCTGACGCGTACACGGGGTACGCGTACACGAGGTCGTGGTCCGACGGTCCTCGGGACGGGCAGCGGCCGAAGTGGCCGGCTCAGTTGGCCGAGCCCGACAGCTGCAGGCCGATGACGCCCATGATCACGAACGAAATCGAGATGATCTTCAGCGTGGACACCAGATCGTCGAGGAAGATCATGCCGTAGATGGCGGTGCCCGCCGCGCCGATGCCCGTCCACACCGCGTAGGCGGGTCCCACGTCGAGCTTCTTCAGGGACAGGGTGAGGAGACCGAAGCTGCCCAGCGCGAAGATGCAGAAGGCGACCGTCGGCCAGAGTCTCGTGAAACCGTGGGAGAGCTTGAGGCAGACCGCGAAGCCCGTCTCCAGGAACCCCGCCACGACGACCAGCAGCCACGCCATGTGATGCCCTCCCACGCTCCGTGACCGCTTCGTCTCGCTTGGATCCGGCTTGGTGCGATTATGCCTTTACCATTACGAGAGGGATGCAAACAACACAGAGGTCACGCGGGGATCAGTCGCCCTCGCGCCGCTCCCGTGTCGAGAGCAGTCGGCGCAGCGAGTACAGGCGGGCCGGGTCCGCGTGCCCCTCGGCGACCCACGCGTCCAGCGCGCAGTCCGGCTCGTCGTGGCTGCACGCGCGCGGGCAGCCCTCCGTGCCGGGTTCCAGGTCGGGGAACGCCTTGATGACCCGCGACGGATCCACGTGGTGCAGACCGAAGGACCGTACGCCCGGTGTGTCGACCACCCAGCCCTCGTCGTCCGGCAGGGGGACCGCGCGCGCCGAGGTCGTGGTGTGCCTGCCGCGTCCGGTGACCGCGTTGACCACACCCGTGGACCGCCGCCGCTCCCGCGACACGAGCGCGTTGACCAGCGTCGTCTTGCCGACACCCGAGTGCCCGACGAACGCCGTGATCTTGCCGTCCAGCTGCTTGCGTACGCGGTCCACGGCCTCGCCGCTCTCCAGCTCCGCACGGCTTGTCACGACATAGGGAACCCCCAGCGCCCCGTACGACTCCAGGAGTTCGTCGGGGGACGCGAGGTCCGACTTGGTGAGGACGAGGAGCGGGTCGAGACCGCTGTCGTACGCGGCGACCAGGCAGCGGTCGATCAGGCGCGGGCGCGGCTCCGGATCGGCGAGGGCCGTGACGATGGCCAGCTGGTCGGCGTTGGCTACGACCACCCGCTCGTACGGATCGTCGTCGTCGGCCGTGCGGCGCAGGACCGAGGTCCGCGGCTCGATGCGGACGATACGGGCGAGAGTGTCCTTCTTGCCGGTCATATCACCGACGATGGCCACCCGGTCGCCGACGACCGCCGCCTTGCGGCCCAGTTCGCGTGCCTTCATGGCGAAGACCATGCGGTCCTCGACGAGGCACGTCAGCCGGCCCCGGTCGACGGTGACGACCATGCCCTCCGCCGCGTCCTCGTGCTTGGGGCGGATGTTCGTCCGCGGCCGGTTGCCCTTGCGGTTCGGGCGCTCGGGGATGTCGTCCT
The DNA here is from genome assembly GCF_040651415.1 of Streptomyces sp. NPDC048484. Classification (NCBI taxonomy): domain Bacteria; kingdom Bacillati; phylum Actinomycetota; class Actinomycetes; order Kitasatosporales; family Streptomycetaceae; genus Streptomyces; species Streptomyces sp. NPDC048484. Next base: position 22,162 of record NZ_JBEZJY010000016.1, on the reverse strand, counting down.
CGTCGGTGTGCTTGCCGTAACGGCGCATTATTCCGGTCCGCCCGTCAGTTCCCGAGCATTCCGGTCCACAGATCGGGAAAGTCCGGCAGAGTTTTCGCCGTCGTCGCCACGTTCTCGATCTGTACGCCGTTGACCGCGAGGCCGATGATCGCGCCTGCGGTGGCCATGCGGTGGTCGTCGTAGGTGTGGAAGACCCCGCCGTGCGGTTGGCGCGGGCGGATGTGGAGGCCGTCGGCGGTCTCGGTGACATCGCCGCCGAGCGCGTTGATCTCCTTGGTGAGCGCGGCCAGCCGGTCCGTCTCGTGCAGCCGCAGATGGGCCACGCCGCTGAGGGTCGAGGGGGAGTCGGCGAGGGCCGCTACCGCCGCGATGCCCGGCGTCAGCTCGCCGACCTCGCCCAGGTCCACGTCGATACCGTGGATCGAGCCGGATCCGGTGAACTCCAGACCTCGGTCGGTCAGTTCGCAGGAACCACCCATCTCGGTGAAGACCTCGCGCAGCCGGTCGCCCGGCTGGGTGGTGCGGGCAGGCCAGTCGGGGATGACGACGGTACCGCCGGTGACCAGCGCGGCCGCCAGGAACGGCTGCGCGTTCGACAGGTCCGGCTCGACCGTCAGATCGCGGCCAAGGAGCGCACCCGGCGTGACCCGCCAGACGTTCGGCTCGCCGCCCGACTCCGGGGTGTCCACCTGGGCGCCGATCGAGCGCAGCATGTCGACGGTCATCCGGATGTGCGGCATGGACGGCAGCGTCGAGCCGGTGTGCCGTACCTCCACGCCCTGGTTGAAGCGCGGGCCGGAGAGCAGCAGAGCCGACACGAACTGCGAGGACGAGGACGCGTCGATCTCCACCGGGCCGCCCTCCAGCGCCCCGCCGCCCTGCACGGTCAGGGGCAGTGCGCCCCGGCCGTCGTCGTCGATCCGGGCACCGAGGGCGCGCAGGCCGTCGATCACGCCGTTCAGCGGGCGCTCGTACGAACGGGGATCGCCGGTGAAGCGGATGGGACCGTCGGCGAGCGTGGCGACCGGCGGCAGGAAGCGCATCACCGTGCCGGCGTTGCCCACGTCGACCGTGGCCGGGCCGTGCAGGCCCGAGGGGATGACACGCCATGCCTCGCCGGAACCGTCGGGGCCCACGCCCTCCTCGATACCGACGCCCATCGCCCGCAGGGCACCGGCCATCAGAAGCGTGTCGCGGGAGCGCAGCGGGCGGCGGAGCCAGCCGGGCTCGGCGGCCAGGGCGGCCAGGACGAGCGCGCGGTTGGTGACCGACTTGGACCCGGGCACGTGGACCGTCGCGTTGACGGCTCCGCTCGCGTGCGGGGCGGGCCAGAGGGCGGTGTGGGCGGGGTTAACGGGCATGCCCTCACTTTAGTGGGGGTTCGCTCCGCTGGGTTTGGCCGGGAAAGGGGGGTGTGGATTCGGCGGGCCCGCGTTGTGGCTGGTCGCGCCACGATCAGGGTCCCCGCTTGAGCGAAGCCGAGACGAAACCAAGCCGAAGTCGAGAGCGGAGAGTCGAGAGCGGAGAGTCGAGAGCGGGAGGAGCCGTATATCGGCACAGCTCCGCGCACCCGGAGGCCTTTCAGGGAGCCTTCACACGTCCAGCAGCCACCTGCCGCCGCCTATCAGTGAGCACAGCGACACCGTGTGGAACAGGAACAGCCACAGCCCCGCCGGTGCGTGCGTCAGCCGGGACAACTGGTCGGCGTCCGAGTCGCCCGCCCCGCCCCGCATGCGCTTCGCCTGGAGCTCGAAGGCCGGGCGTACGCCGCCGAGCAGCAGGAACCAGACGACGGCGTACGCGAACGCCGCCTGCACCTGGGGGCCGGCCAGCCAGGACACCACCACGAACGTGCCGCCGGTGAGGAGCACCGTGAGCGCGCCGTACGCGTTGCGGATCATCACCAGTATGGCCACGAGCAGCAGCGTGGCCAGCCAGAGCAGGGCGGTGATGTGGCCGGCGGCCAGCAGGGCGGCGCCGCCCAGACCGAGCAGCGGGGGAGCCGTGTAGCCCGAGGCGGCCGTGAGGATCATGCCGGGGCCGGTCGGTTTGCCGCGGCTGACGGTGAGACCGCTGGTGTCGGAGTGCAGCCGGATGCCGCTGAGGCTGCGCCCCGTGAGCAGCGCGATCAGACCGTGGCCGCCTTCGTGGGCGATGGTGATGGCGTTGCGCGAGAGGCGCCACACCGGGTGCGGGACGATCACGGCGAGCGCGGCGGCCATCGTGGCGACGACGACCCAGGTGTCGGGGTCGGGCTGGCTCCCGAAGACCTCGTCCCAGAGGGTCGCCAGCGAGGTCGCTGCGGTGCTGTCCATTGTCGGTTTCGGCTCCCTTGGGGCGAAGTCGCTAGGGGTCTGTGCGTAGCGCGATCTTGAGGGGTGGTCGTCGGGCGGCAGCTGGGGGAAGGGTGAGCCTGGCAGTCTGGCACGTATGTGCGGACGGTATCTGAGACGCCGGAGCAGCAGCGATCGTTCCTGACGGCAGAACATGCAGGTCACAGCAGTGAAGCCCCGGAGTGATCCGGGGCTCCTGCTCTACCCGTGCTGGCTGTGTGCTGCCTTGGGGGGTGTCTGTAATCACCTGTGGTCACCCGGGGAACCCGGCGAACCCGGGGAACCCGGCGAGGGAACCTGGGGGAGTCCGCAGATCCACACCGGCGCCGGCAGGGCTGTGCCGTCTCCGGGAGGGGCCGGGAGGGGCCGGGAGGGTTACGCCGACACCGCCACCACCTGCTTGCCCACGGCCCCGCCTCGCTCGAACGCCTCGTGCGCCGCCGCGATCTCCGCGAGCGGGTACACCCCGGCGACCACCGGGCGCAGCGCACCCGAGGTGACATGGGCGGCCACATCGCGGAGCACCGCCGTGCCGGGGTTCGCGCTGAACGTGCGGATGCGGCGGGAGCCGTACACCGTCGACGCCGCGATGGCGGCCAGGGCGGGGGCAGACAGGCCGACCGTGACCATCCGGCCGCCCTTGGCCAGCCGGCTTCGATAGCAGTTCAGTTCCTTGCCGACCGTGTCGACAATGACGTCGAACGGGCCGAGCCGGTCCGAGGCGGTGGTGCCGTAGTCGAGGACTTCGTCGGCCCCCAGGCCGGTCAGGATCTGGGCGTGGCGGTCGCGGGCCAACGCGGTCACGTGGCAGCCCAGCGCGTGGGCCAGTTGGACGGCGGCCGTGCCGACTCCGCCAGCCGCGCCCCGGACCAGTACCCGTTCCCCCTCCGCGGCGTGCACGGAGTCCCGCAGCGCGATGAGCGCCGTCGCGCCCGTGACGACCAGGGAGGCCGCGTCGACGGACGAGACGCCCGCCGGGGCGGGCGAGATACGGTCCGCGAGGACCACGACGTACTCGGCCACCCCAGCGATGCTGTGCCGCTGCCGCGGATGCACCGCGCCCCACACGCGGTCCCCGACCCGGTAGCCCTCGACACCGGCGCCGGTCTCGGCCACGACACCCGCGAAGTCCAGCCCCGTACCGATCGGGAAGTTGCGTCCCGACACCATCTTGAGCTCCCCGGCGCGCACGATCGCGTCGTGTCCGTTCACGCTGGACGCCTCGACCGACACCAGCACCTCGCCCGCGCCCACGGCGGGACGGGCCACCTCGTTGACCCGCAGAACGTCCGGGGCACCGTAACTCGTGATCTGGGCGGCCTTCATGGGGGTGTCCTTCCGGAGTCGGCTGGTATGGATCCCACTCTGGGGCCGACGCGGGGGATCACGGTCGTTCGGCTTTTCCTGGGACCGGCAGACCCACCCTCCCGAACCGTACCCGCGTCATACTGACGCCGTGACCGATGACTTCCCTGCCACGACCGTCGACGTGACGAAAGACCCCCGGCGTGAACTCGCCGAGTTCCTGCGGACCCGCCGGACTCGCGTCCGCCCGCAGGACGTTGGGCTGGAGCCCGGCCCGAGGCGACGCGTCGCCGGGCTGCGGCGGGAGGAACTGGCCCTGCTGGCAGGGGTGAGCGCGGACTACTACCAGCGCATGGAACAGGGACGGGACGTACACCCCTCAGAACAGGTCCTGGACGCCCTCGCACGCGCCCTCAACTTCACCGTCGAGGAGTCCCGGCACCTGCACGGCCTCGCCGCCGCGGCCCGTACACCCGCCCGCCGTCCGCGTGAACACGCGCCGGAGGAGGTGCCGTCCACCACGCTGCGGCTGCTGAGCACCATGCCCGCACCCGCACTGGTCGTCGGCCGTTTCCTGGACGTGCTGGCCTGGAGCCCGCTGGCCGGGGCGCTGTTGGGCGACTTCACCCGGCTCCCTCGGGAGGAACGGAACCTGCTGTCGCTGCTGCTGCACCCGGAGGCCGATCAGACCTGCCCGAACCGGGCGGCCACCGTCGCCGAGCTGACCGCGATGCTGCGCACACAGGTCGCCGCCGACCCGGGGCATCCGCGTGCCGTGGGGCTGATCGGTGAACTCGCGGTGCGCAGCGACGAGTTCGCCGCGCTGTGGGCCCGGCACGATGTGGAGGGCACGACGCGCGGCCAGATGCGCGTGAAGCACCCGCTGGTCGGGGAGCTGAAGCTGGACTGGGACGCGTACCCGCTGCCCGGTGGCCCCGGTCCGATGCTGATCGTCTACACCGCAGAGGAGGGCGGCCCCGACGCCGAGCGACTCCAACTGCTCGCCGGCCTGGTGACGGGCCCGGTGAACTCCGGCCGGGCGTAAGGTCCGAAGGCCCTGGTTTCCGGACGTAAGGCCGGAGGGCCCCGGTCCGCTGTAGGGCCGATGGGTTTAGGTCTGGTGTAGGGCCCGAGGCGGACCGGCCTGGTGCAGGGCCGGTGGGTTTCGAGAGCCTCCAGCCCGAGCGCCACGTGCCCGGTCAGGGATGTGACACGGGCTCTCAGGGTGTGAGGATGATTTTGCCGAGGTTGGTGCGGCCGGAGGACTCCGCCAGTTCCATGGCGGCGGCCGCCTCGCTCCGCGGGAAGCGGGCGGCGATCTTCGCCGTGAGCACACCGTCGCGCAGACCGAGGCAGAACGGGTCCATTTCCGGTCGTGGATAATTGCCCCAGCTGATGGCTCCCGGCCCCGGTCCGGCCCTGTGTTGACGGGGACTGGTGGGGATCGACGGGCGTCGGCGGGTGCCGGCGGGTGCTGACTGAGGCGGCGTGATCTGGCGTTTTAGCAGGTCGGAGGGGTGTTTCCAGATGTGCGGACGGTATGCGGCGAGTCGTGGGCCCGAGGATCTCGCAGGAATCTTCGAGATCGAGAAGTGGGAGCCGGAGGAGACTCTGGACCCCGATTTCAACGTGGCTCCGACCAAGGAGGTCTACGCGGTCCTGGACCGTCCTCTCAAGGACGCGGAAGCCGCCTCTACGGGTTCCTCCGCCACGGGCAAACCGGTTCGGCAGCTCCGCCGCCTCAAGTGGGGTCTGATCCCCTCCTGGTCGAAGACGCCCGAGGGCGGCGCCCGGATGATCAACGCCCGCGCCGAGACCGTCCACGAGAAGCCCTCCTACCGGCGGGCCTTCACCTCCCGGCGCTGTGTCATTCCCGCCGACGGCTATTACGAGTGGGTGACCGGCACGGGCGAGCGCGATCTGGAGGTCGAGGGCAAGAAGAAGCGGCCCCGCAAGCAGCCGTACTTCGTGCTCCCCGCCGACGGCTCCGTCTTCGCGATGGCCGGGCTCTACGAGTTCTGGCGGGACAAGACGCTGCCGGACGACCATCCGCGGGCCTGGTGGGTGACCTGCTCCGTCATCACCACGGAGGCGGAGATTTCTCCGCTCGCGGTCGCGCCGGAGGAGGGCCCGCGCTCCCTCGCCGACATCCACCCCCGCATGCCGCTCATGCTCACCCCGGACCGCTGGGACGCCTGGCTCGACCCCGCCCGCACGGACGTCGAGGACCTGCGTTCGCTGCTCGCGCCGCCGCCGGAGGGGCTGATGCGGGCGTATCCCGTCTCCACGGCGGTGAGCAACGTCCGCAACAACGGCCCGGAGCTGCTGAAGGAGCTGGAGGGGCCCGAGGAGGGCACACTCTTCTGACGTGACGCACGAGGTGAAGCATGTGACGAAGATCAACGGGACGGCCGGGACGGTCGAGTCGGTCGAGACCGACGCGGGCACGGCCCGTGTCACCTGGCACCGGGCGAAGAAGAAGGCGCGGTCGGCTCGGCTGGTACTGGCCGTCAGCCATGGCGCGGGTGGTGGGATCGAGGCGCGCGACCTGCGGGCCCTCGCCGCCGTACTGCCCGCGCACGGAGTGACCGTGGCCCTCGTCGAACAGCCCTGGCGGGTGGCGGGCAAGAAACTGGCGCCCGCGCCCAAGACGCTGGACGTGGGATGGCGGGGCCTGTGGCCGGCGCTCGCGAAGCCGGGGCTCCCCGTCATCGCCGGTGGCCGCAGCGCCGGAGCCCGGGTCGCCTGCCGCACGGCCACCGAGTTGGGCGCCCGAGCCGTCCTCGCGCTCAGCTTCCCGCTCCACCCGCCGGGCAGGCCGGAGAAGTCCCGCGCAGGCGAACTGCTCGGCGCGGGGGTACCCACGCTCGTCGTACAGGGCGGCAATGACCCGTTCGGACGCCCCGAGGAGTTCCCGCAGGAGTTTCGGCACGGGTTTCGGCAGGAACTGTCGCGACAGACCCCGCCGGGCTCGTACGAACTGGTCGAGGTGCCGTACGGCGATCATGGGTTCGCCGTCCCGAAGCGCGCCCCGGTCGACCAGGACCAAGCCCTGACGATTATCACCGACGGCGTCCTGAAGTGGGCCTCGTCACTCGGGTGACCCAGGGAATGTTGAGCCCCGGACCACTGTTGTGCGGATCAGACAGCACGGAACGCGTGGTGTGAGAAGTCGTACGAGAGGAAGTCCGCCGCATGGGTTCGACCTTCTGCCCGAGCCGTACCGGCAGCGCTGACCTGGAGTGGTCGGTGCTGCACGCGGCGAAGACCGCCCCTGTTCGGGTGGCGGGCGGACAGAATCGGCAAGCCGCCGTGACCGCTGGTCGTCTATTCTCCGATTCAGGTGGGGCCGGTTTCGGTCCTGCCCAGACTCTGGAGGAGGTGGGTCCGGTCACAGGGACCGACGCAGGGACCGAAAACGGCCAGGCGGAGCAGCCCGAGAACACGGGCAGCAGCGAGTCGGCAGCCGAGCGCAACGTGCGTTTCGAGCGGGACGCGCTGGAGTTCCTCGACCAGATGTACTCGGCCGCGCTGCGCATGACGCGGAACCCGGCCGACGCCGAGGACCTGGTGCAGGAGACGTACGCGAAGGCGTACGCGTCCTTCCACCAGTTCCGTGAGGGCACCAACCTCAAGGCGTGGCTGTACAGGATCCTCACCAACACCTTCATCAACTCGTACCGCAAGAAGCAGCGCGAGCCTCAGCGGTCCGCCGCCGAGGAGATCGAGGACTGGCAGCTGGCGCGTGCCGAGTCGCACATGTCGACCGGTCTGCGCTCCGCCGAGTCGCAGGCGCTCGACCACCTGCCCGACTCGGACGTCAAGTCGGCGCTGCAGGCGATCCCCGAGGAATTCCGCATCGCCGTCTATCTCGCGGACGTCGAGGGCTTTGCGTACAAGGAGATCGCGGACATCATGGGGACACCCATCGGTACGGTGATGTCCCGTCTCCACAGGGGCCGTCGTCAGTTGCGCGGCATGCTGGAGGACTACGCCAAGGACCGCGGCCTGGTCCCGGCGGGCGCCGGAGAGTCGGACGGAACGAAAGGCTCGGGCTCATGAGCTGCGGAGAGCCGCACGAGACGGACTGCAGTGAAGTACTCGATCATCTCTACGAGTTCCTCGACCACGAGATGCCCGATGCCGACTGCACCAAGTTCGAGGTGCACTTCGAGGAGTGCTCCCCGTGCCTTGAGAAGTACGGCCTGGAGCAGGCCGTGAAGAAGCTCGTCAAGCGGTGCTGCGGTCAGGACGACGTGCCGACCGACCTGCGCGCGAAGGTCATGGGGCGCATCGATCTGATCCGCTCGGGCCAGGCCGTGCCCGAACACGAGATCACGTCCACGGATGTCCGTGGCGCTGCCGCCGAGGGCTGAGCAGCCCCTCCCGGTACAGCTGAGAAGCCGCTACCGGAGCACCTGACAGCACCGGAGCATCCGACAGCACCGGAGCACCCGACGCCGGACCGGTTCAGCCGGTCCGGCTCCTGGGCGTGGCGTCAGATGTCCAGTGTGCTCTCGATCCTCTTCAGGCTGTGGCGGGCCAGCGCCAGGTTGCTGCGGCCCCGGTCGAGCGCGAGGTACAGGAAGAGCGTTCCGCCACTGGCGGTGAGCGGGCGTATCAGGTGGTACTGCTTGCCCAGCGTGATCAGGATGTCTTCGATGGTGTCGTCCATGGCCAGCGAGGAGAGCGTCCGCATCTTCGCGCGCACCACCTCGGTGTTGCCCGCCGACGCGAGTTCCAGGTCGAGCGTCGGCCCGCCGCCGAGTGTGCCGAGCGCCATGCCGCTCTCGTAGTCGACGAGGGAGACGCCGATGGCACCCTCCACGGACATGGCTTCCTTGAGCGCGGTCTCGATGTTCATGCTGCCCCAATTCTTCGGTGACGCCGCCTGGTTGTCGCTCCTACAACTACGATCAAACGCAAGCGAGTAGTGCGTCACAAAATACAAAATATGACGCCTGTTGAGTAAGTTGAAGCTCAAAGTAGTGTGCGACGTCAAGATGTGAAGGGGGAACGGGGAAATGACGACGGCTGTTGACGCCTCTCTGGCCCGGTTCCTGGACTCCCCCGGGATCACCGGCGTCGCCCTGGTCGACGCGGTCACCGGTCTCACCTACGGAGTGGCCGGTGACGCCGACGAGGCCGGAGACGGCGAGGAGTGCGCCGAACTCGCGGCCCTCATCGCCGAACGGCTGGGGCGGGCGGGCGCCGAGGGGGAGTTGGAGAGCGTGATCATGACCAGCACGCGGCGCCATCAGGTGCTGCTCGCCGTCGGCCGGCCGACCGGCGACCCACTGTTGCTGACGGCGGGCATGGACCGGGAGCGGGCCAACCTGGCGCTCGCCACGCGGAGTCTGGGCGACCGGGCCGCCGAGGTGCTCGCATGACGGCGGCCGAGGCGCGCAATCTGCCCGCGCTCCTGCAGAGCTTGTACGAAGACGGCCACAGCGGCACCGTGAGGGTCTCCGGTTCCCCAGGAGGAACGATTCACCTGAGGGGCGGACTGATCGGCGCGGTCGAGACGCCGGGCGCGCCGACCGCCACATCGGTGCTGCTCACGCCGGGCCGCATCGACGACGAGACCTGGCTGGCCGCCTGTGCGGCGGAGCGCGACACGGACCGGCTGGGCGGGCATCTGGTCGCCGCCGGCCTGATCGGCGCCGCCGAACTGGAGATCGTGTGCACCGCGGCCGTGTTCGACGCGGCCTTCGCCATGGCGATCAGCCCGCCCGGTGGCTGGACGCTGGGCGACCCGGAGCCCACCCTGCTCGCGGGCCCCGGTGTGGAGCCCCGGCGGCTGACCGAGGAGACCACGCGGCGCATCATGCGGCTCTCCGGTCCGTGGGGAGCGCCGGGTGAACTCGCCCGGGTGCGGCCCGCGCCGGTTCCGGATGCCGGGCTGCGCCGCGGTCTGTCGGAGCGGCACCGGTCCGTACTGAGCACCGTCAATGGGCGGCGTACCGCCCGGGACATGGCCTTCACGCTCGGACGCGGGCTGTACGCGATCATGCTGGACCTGACCCGGCTGGAGGCCCAGGAGCTCATCCGGTGGGAGGCGGGCGGGGCGTCCGAGGGCCGGCCGAGCACCGCGCCGCGGGTACTGCCCGGACGCGGCGCCCCGGACGCGCCGCCTACGAGGGCCGCATCGACCGCGTCGACCGCGTCGGGTGCGAAGGCCGCGCCGCTGCCGAGGCGTACGCCCGGCGGGGCCTCGCGGCCGGGGGACCCCCAGGCGCGGGAGAGCCCGCCGAGGCGGGGGCCCGCTGAGGGAAGCGACGCTTTTCCTGCGGGAACCACAGGAACTAACGGGGGGCACGGGGGCTTGTGAGTTCAAGCAGACGTCGGGCGGCGAAACGTCTTCGACGCGGCACGGGCGCCGATTCCCGGCGGACCGCGAAACGTCGGGCAGGGGGACCGGACACCACACCGGCACCCGGCGCCACACCGGAACCGTCCCACCGCCCGGGACCGGACGGCGGACCAGGGCCCGACGCCGGACTACGGCCGGACGGCGGGGCAGGGTTGGACGCCGCTCCTGGGTCGGACGGCGGACCAGGGCCAGACGTAGGACCAGGTCCGGACGGCGAGGCAGGGCTGGACGCCGGGTCGGGGGCGGACCGGGAAACGGACGGTCGGCGCTCGGCGTCCGCGGTGTCCGGGGCCTCGGCGGCCCGCAGGCCGCCGCCGCTGCCCGTGCGGGGCGCGCCCACGTCCTCCGAGGGGTCGCAGACCGGGGCCGACCGGGGCACCACGGGCGAATCCGGCGGGGCCCAGCCCTTCGCCCTGCCCATGCTGTCGCCCGAGCAACTGGCCGCCGATCAGCCCTCGATCGACATGCTGCGCCGAGTCCGCCGGGGCCTGGGAGCACTCCCGGGACCCGACTGACGCTGCTCCCTCCGCCCCACGACCACCCGCGCACGCAGCGCACGCAGCAAGGAGCGCCATGAGCGACACGTCGCCGCCCAACCCCCTCACCGAGATCCTGACCTCTCTGCGCGACCGGGTGATGGGGGTGTCCGAGAGTGTTCTGTCCACGGCGGACGGGCTTCTCGTCGTCGCCGACACGGACTCCTCCCACGCCGAGTCCGTCGCCGCGCTCGCCGCCGCCACTCTGGGTGTGAGTCGCCGGATGGCCGACCAGACCGGCGTCGGCGCGCTGCGCGAAGTGGTGGCGAGGTGCGGCTCCGGGCACGTCATCGTGCTGGCCGTCGGCGACCGGGCGCTGCTGACCGTGATGGGGGACGACGGCCTCGACCTCGCCGCGTTCCAGCGGGAGTCGCCCGCCACGGTGGAGCGACTGAGCCAGGCGCTCGCGGCCGACGTGGCGCACTGAGCGGTGCTCTGAGTGGCGCATCGAACCGTCAGCCGGTAATGCGTGCCGGGCGACCGCATCCCGGCCTTCCGAAAGCGGGCCCGCGCTCCCGTACGACCCCGTACGACCCCGTACATGCGACCCCGTACAAGCGTCCGGCCGCAACGGAGCGCATGCCCTCGTACGTGCGGGCGCATGCCCCCGCACGTACGCGCTGCTCACTCGAACGGGCGAATCTGATCCCGTCGGCCCGGTGAGCGAATCGGACCGTACGTCCCCGCGGCAGCCGCTCTGGCCCCCGACGACCAGCGGCGCATCGCCCTGCTGGGCGGCGCCGTGGTGTGCGGCCCGGGACTGGAAGCCGAGGTCGCCGTCGTGGTGGAACGGCAGGCGGCCCGGTACCGCGAACAGCCGGTCGGCGCCAGAATCGTGTGAGCTGTGAACGCGTACGAGGAGAAAGCCCGGGGAAGCGAGTCCGGGTGGGCCCTGAAGGGGCTGGAGGAACTGCGGCCGGGCACCGCGCGACCACCAGCCCGAGGTCGTCGAGTTGCTGGCCAGGGTGCTGGTGGGAGACGGTCTTACCTTGCCCCTGGTTGGGTAACCCATGGGTAATGAGCGCCCTTCGGACCGTCCGTGGTTGGATGCGAGGAAGAGGACATCAGGGGGCACAGTCCAGCCCGAGGCTGCACGCTCTTCAACGAACTGGCAGGCGGGAATCGTGAGGATCTTCGGCAAGGGACGGCACCGGCCCTCCGCCTCATGGCGGCAGGCCACCGACCGTGCCTTCACACTGATCGGCGACGGCCGGTACGAGGACGCGGGGGCGCTGCTGACGCGTGCGGCGGACCTGGAACCCTGGCTGTCCGAGTCCTGGTTCAACCTCGCGCTGCTGCACAAGTTCCGGCACGACTGGGAGCAGGCGCGGGCGGCCGGTCTGCGGGCCGTGGCGCTGCTCGACCGGGAGACCGGAGCCCCCGACTGGTGGAACGTGGGGATCGCGGCGACCGCCCTGCAGGACTGGCCGCTGGCACGGCGGGCCTGGCAGGCGTACGGCCTGCGGGTGCCCGGCGGTCCCTCCCGGCCCAAGGCCGGCCTGGGTCCCGCCGCGTCCGGGGAGCCGGTGGGCATGGATCTCGGCAGCGCGGCCGTACGGCTGTCGCCCGAGGGCGAGGCCGAGGTCGTGTGGGGGCGGCGGCTCGACCCCGCCCGTATCGAGGTCCTCTCCATCCCGCTGCCGTCCTCCGGACGGCGCTGGGGCGAGGTCGTGCTGCACGACGGCGTGCCTCACGGGGAGCGGACGACCGCCGCGGGGCACGCTTATCCCGTGTTCGACGAGATCGAGCTGTGGGCGCCCTCACCGGTGCCCACCTGGGTCGTGCTCCTGGAGGCGGAGACCGAGGACGACAGGGACGCCCTGGAGCGGCTCGCCGCCGACGCGGGTTTCGCCGCCGAGGACTGGTCGTCATCCGTACGGCTGCTCTGCCGGATGTGCTCCGAGTCGCGGATGCCGTCCGACGAGGGCGACGGCGAGCATCTCGACCCGCACGACCACAGTGAGCCCGGACATCCCGGGCCGCTCGGTCACCGTACGGACGGGCAGCTCTGGGTGCCCGAGCGCGAGTGCGGGCTCGCGGCCCCTGCCTCGCTGGTGCGGGGGCTGCTGGACGGGTGGGTTGCCGACAGTCCTGACTCCCGGGCCTGGCGGGATCTCGAAGAGGTCTGTTGAGGGCTGGGACCCCGCGCCCCTGAAGGAGCGCCCCCGCGGGAACATCCCTGGTGGAGTGCATCTGAAGGAGCGCCCCTGGGGGAACGCCCCTGCGGGAACGCCCCTGATGGAGTGTCCCTGAAGGAACGCCCCTGCAGGAGCGCCCTGTAGGAGCGTCCTGCGGTGCGGTTCCTCGACAGGCAGCTCGTCGGCGGGCGGTTCCAGACCGGGCGGCTTCCGCCGTAGCGCGCCCCGTACCCTGTATTCGCATCGCTACCCCCGTTTTTCCGAGGAAGGCATACGTCGGTCATGGCGCAGCAGGACACCGATCAGCAGCACGTGGGCGTGCTCCCCGTGGACGACGAGGGTTTCGTCATCGACACCGAGAACCCGGAGGAGCGCGAGGCGGCCTACCGTGAGCGCGGGACATCCCGGCCCATCACGGTCGTCGGGAATCCGGTGCTGCACAAGGAGTGCAGGGACGTCACGGAGTTCGGTGACGACCTCGCCCGGCTGGTCGACGACATGTTCGCCAGCCAGCACACCGCCGAGGGTGTGGGCCTGGCCGCCAACCAGGTCGGCGTCGACCTGAAGGTTTTCGTCTACGACTGTCCGGACGACGACGGCAAGCGGCACACGGGAGTGATCTGCAACCCCGTCCTCGTGGAACTGCCCGCCGAGCGGCGTCAGCTGGACGAGAGCAACGAGGGCTGCCTCTCGGTGCCGACCGCGTACGCGTCGCTGGCCCGCCCCGACTACGCCGAGGTCACCGGACAGGACGAGAAGGGCAACCCGGTCAAGGTGCGCGGCACCGGTTACTTCGCGCGCTGCCTCCAGCACGAGACGGACCACCTGTACGGGTACCTCTACATCGACCGGCTCTCCAAGCGTGAGCGTAAGGACGCGCTGCGGCAGATGGCCGAGAACGAACCGCGGTACCCCGTCGTCGCGAACGACTGACACAGCGTCCGACTGGGACGGTGTCCGACTCGGGCAGCGTCCGACCGGGACGGCGAACGAATGAGACAGAGAACGACAACCGGGACCCGAGTGTCCCGGACCCACGGCGCCTGGTCGGAACCCCTTCCGACCAGGCGCCGTTCGTCTGCGCGTCGCATGTTCGATCCTTTGTGCGCTTTTAATGGTCCATATTCAGTCACGCAGGGGGAGATTCTCGGCGTCATGGGCCAGTGAGTGAAGCAACTCCATTCCCAGAACGGTCAGTTGTGGTGCTGAATAGGAAGTGCGGGGATACGCAACGGCGCACGTCCAGCACAGCGGGAGGGCGTGTCGTCAACAGGCGGCTGAGAGGGGCTTGTTCGTGCCTGCTTTCTCACAGAGCACCACAACGACGTACACCTCGGCCCTCGTCCCACCGGCGCTCTCTCTCCCGGTGATCGAGACCGAGTTTCCCCGTCAACTCCATCCGTATTGGCCGAAGCTCCAGGGAAAGACCAGGGCCTGGCTCCTGGAAATGCGCCTCATGTCGGCAGCCACAGTTGAGGCATATGCCGACGGGCTTTGCTACACCGACCTCATGGCGGGCTACTACATCGGCGCGCCCGACGAGGTCCTCCAGGCGATAGCGGACTACAGCGCGTGGTTCTTCGTCTGGGACGACCGTCACGACCGTGACGTCATCCACGGCAGGCCGGCGGCCTGGCAGCGGCTCAAAATCCTGCTGCACGCGGCCCTCGACTCACCGAAGGAGCATCTGCACCACCCGGATCCGCTGGTCGCGGGGTTCGCGGACACCATGGTGCGGCTGTACTCGTTCCTGGGCGAGGGGTGGAACGCACGGTTCGCCGACCATTTCCACGCCGTCATCGAGGCATACGACCGGGAATTCCTCAACCGTACGTCGGGCGTTGTCCCGACCGTCGAGGAATACCTTGAACTGCGCCGGATGACTTTCGCGCACTGGATCTGGCTCGACCTGCTGGAGCCGAGCGCGGGGTACGAACTGCCGGCCACGGTGCGGGAGAACGCCGCGTACCGGCGGGCCGCTCTGCTGTGCCAGGATTTCGCCGCCTGGTACAACGATCTGTGTTCGCTCCCCAAGGAAATCGCGGGCGACGAGGTGCACAATCTCGGCATCAGTCTCATTCATCACGAGGGAATGCGACTAGAGGAGTCGGTCAACGAATTGAGGCGACGGGTCGAGGAATGCATCACCGAATTCCTCGACGCCGAAAAGGAGGTATTGAGGTACGTGGAAAGGATCGATGACGGGTCCACACGGGGCGCCGAATTGGCCGCTGCCGTGCGGACGTGTCTGTTCAATATGCGGAACTGGTTCAGTTCCGTGTACTGGTTCCACCACGAGTCGGGCCGGTACATGGTCGACAGCTGGGACGACCGCTCCACACCCCCGTACGTCAACAACGAAGCGGCAGGTGAGAAATGACCGTCGAGTCTGTGCGGTCCGCTGCACACCAAGTGGCAGAACCGATCATCCCGCCCCTCGCCGGGGGCGGCGTCCCCGGCCTCGGACACGGCCTGAAACTGGTCCGCGACCCGCTGGGCTTCCTCGGCCGGCTGCGCGACGAGGGCGACGTCGTCCGGCTGAAGCTGGGCCCCAAGACGGTGTACGCGGTCACCGCGCCGGCCCTCACCGGGGAGCTGGCGCTGAGCCCCGACTTCAAGATCGACGGACCTCTGTGGGAGTCCCTCGAAGGCCTGCTCGGCAAGGAGGGAGTGGCGACCGCCAACGGGCCGCGGCACCGGCGCCAGCGGCGGACGATCCAGCCCGCGTTCCGGTTGGACGTCATCCCCGAGTACGGGCCGATCATGGAGGAGGAGGCGCACGCCCTCGCGGATCGCTGGCGGCCGGGCGAGACGGTCGACTGCACCGCGGAGTCGTTCCGGGTCGCCGTCCGCATCGCCGCCCGCTGCCTGCTGCGCGGCGACTTCATGGACGAGCGGGCCGAGCGGCTGAGCATCGCGCTCGCCACCGTGTTCCGGGGCATGTACCGCCGTATGGTGATTCCGGCGGGACCGCTCTACCGGCTTCCGCTTCCGGCCAATCGTAAATTCGACCGAGCGTTGGCCGATTTACACTCCCTGGTCGACGAGATCGTGGCCGAACGCCGCGCATCCGGTCAGAATCCGGACGATTTGCTGACAGCATTGCTGGCAGCGAAGGACGAGAATGGCGAGCCCATCGGGGAACAGGAGATCCACGACCAGGTGGTCGCGATCCTCACCCCCGGCAGTGAAACCGTCGCTTCCACGATCATGTGGCTCCTGCAGGTCCTGGCTGAACATCCGGAACACGCGGACCGTGTACGCGAAGAGGTTGAATCCGTCGCGGGTGACCGACCTGTCGCATTCGCGGATGTGCGCAAGCTGTCCCACACGAACAATGTTGTCGTCGAAGCCATGCGGCTGCGTCCCGCCGTATGGATATTGACGCGCAGGGCGGTGACCGAAACCACACTCGGCGGGTATCGCATTCCGGCCGGGGCCGACATCGTCTACAGTCCGTACGCGATCCAGCGCGATGCGCGTTCCTACGACGGGAACCTGGAGTTCGACCCCGATCGCTGGCTTCCGGAACGCGCCAAGGACGTGCCGAAGTACGCGATGAGCCCGTTCAGTGTGGGCAACCGGAAGTGTCCGAGCGACCACTTCTCGATGGCCCAGCTCGGCCTTGTCACGGCGGCGGTGGCCTCGCGCTGGCGCCTCGAACAGGTGACCGAGTCGAACGACGCGACGCGGGTCGGGATCACGCTGCGGCCGCACCGGCTGCTGCTGAGGGCCGTGCCGCGGTGACCGCGCGGCGCACGTTCAGGCGGCCTGCGAACCCCTGAACGTGCGCCGATACGCGTGCGGGGTCGTCCCCAGCGCGCGAACGAACTGGTGGCGCAGCGCGGCCGCGGTCCCGAACCCCGTGCGGTCTGCGATGAAGTCCATCGTCCCGTCCGTGCCCTCCAGCAACTCCTGGGCCAGCAGAACCCGTTGACGCAGAACCCAGCGGTACGGGGTCGTCCCCGTCTCCTGCTGGAAACGGCGGGCGAAGGTGCGCGGGGACATGTGTGCGCGGGCGGCGAGCTGTTCGACGGTCACCTCCTCGCTGAGGTGACGCTCCATCCAGACGAGCACCTCGCCGACCGTGTCGCACTGGGAGCGCGGCAACGGCCGCTCGATGTACTGGGCCTGTCCGCCGTCGCGGTGCGGAGGCACGACCATGCGGCGCGCGATGCTGTTGGCGACCTCGGGGCCCTGTTCCTTGCGGACGATGTGCAGGCAGGCGTCGATGCCGGAGGCGGTACCCGCCGAGGTGATCACCGGGTCCTCGTCCACGTACAGCACGTCCGGTTCGACCTTCGCGAGCGGATGGCGTGTGGCCAGCGTTTCGGCGTGCCGCCAGTGGACCGCGCAGCGCCGGCCGTCGAGCAGCCCGGCCGCCCCCAGTACGAAGACCCCGGAGCAGACGCTGAGCACCTTGGCGCCGCGGTCGGCGCCCCGGACGAGGGCGTCGAGCAGTTCGGGCGGGTAGGTGCGCCCCATGTAGTCGCTCCCGGCGGGCACGACGATCAGGTCGGCCTCCTCCAGCCGGTCGAGGCCGTACGGGGTGGAGACGGTGAGCCCCGGGACATGCGTTTCGAGGTTCGGCCCCTCGGCCGAGGCGACCGCGAAGTCGTACACCGGCAGCCCCTCGTCACTGCGGTCGAGGCCGAACACCTCGCAGACCACGCCGAGTTCGAAGGGATGCGCGCCGTTCAGCAGGACGGCGGCCACGTTGGTCAGCATGCTGCCCAGTGTGCACCCGATCTGGCAGGAAATCGAGGGTCTACGGCAGTCCTGCCACTCACGGTAAGGAGTGTTCGGCGCGAGAGTGGTGTCCATGAACACAACACAGCTGGAAGGCCTGATCGGAATGCTCTTCGTCCTCGGAATCCTGGTCCTGCTCGTCCTCCCGTCGGTGATCGGCATCGTGCGCGACCGGCGCATCGACCGTCAGCTCAGGGAGGCCGAGCAGGGCCCCGTCCGGACCTCTCGGAACCCCCGGGGTCAGAAGTCCTCGTCGAGGTCGACCGTCCCCTCCACCGCCACCTGGTACGCCGAGGGCCGGCGCTCGAAGAAGTTGGTCAGCTCCTGAACCCCCTGGAGCTCCATGAACGAGAAGGGGTTCTCGGAGCCGTACACCGGGGCCAGGCCAAGGCGCTGCAGGCGCTGGTCGGCGACGCACTCCAGGTACTGCCGCATCGATTCGGTGTTCATACCGGGGAGGCCGTCGCCGCACAGGTCACGCCCGAACTGCAGCTCGGCTTCGACGGCCTCGCGCATCATGTCGGTGACCTGCTGCCGGAGCTCGTCGTCGAAGAGCTCCGGCTCCTCCTTGCGGACGGTGTCGACCACCTCGAACGCGAAGGCCATGTGCATGCTCTCGTCACGGAACACCCAGTTGGTGCCGGTCGCCAGACCGTGCAGCAGGCCCCGGCTGCGGAACCAGTAGACGTACGCGAAGGCCCCGTAGAAGAACAGTCCCTCGATGCACGCGGCGAAGCAGATGAGGTTGAGCAGGAAGCGGCGGCGGTCGGCCTTCGTCTCCAGCCGGTCCAGCTTCTCCACCGAGTCCATCCACTTGAAGCAGAACTCGGCCTTCTCACGGATGGACGGGATGCTCTCGACGGCGTCGAAGGCCCCCGCCCGGTCCGCCGGGTCGGGCAGATACGTGTCGAGCAGCGTCAGATAGAACTGGACGTGCACGGCCTCCTCGAAGAGCTGGCGGCTCAGATACAGCCGCGCCTCGGGGGAGTTGATGTGCTTGTACAGCGTCAGCACCAGGTTGTTCGACACGATCGAGTCGCCCGTCGCGAAGAACGCGACCAGCCGGCCGATCATGTGCTGCTCGCCCGCTGACAGCTTCGCGAGGTCGGTGACGTCCGAGTGGAGGTCGACCTCCTCGACGGTCCAGGTGTTCTTGATCGCGTCCCGGTATCGCTCGTAGAAGTCCGGGTAGCGCATGGGACGCAGGGTCAGCTCGAAGCCGGGGTCGAGAAGGTTCTTCTCGACCTTCTCGACCTTCTCGACCTTCTCGACCTTCTCGGTCTTCTCGTTCTTGTCGGGCGCGGTGGTCATTACTGGCAGGCCTCGCAGGACTCGGGGTTCTCAAGGGAGCAGGCGACGGCGTCATCGTCGGGAGTCGCCTGTACGGGAATGGGGGCGCCCGCGGCCGAGGAGGAACCCGCGGCCGAGGAGGAACCCGCGGCACGGGCGATGCGTGTCGCCGGGCGCGAGCGCAGGTAGTACGTCGTCTTCAGGCCCGACTTCCAGGCGTACGCGTACATCGAGGAGAGCTTGCCGATGGTCGGCGTCTCCAGGAAAAGGTTCAGCGACTGCGCCTGGTCCAGGAACGGGGTCCGGGCGGCGGCCATGTCGATCAGACCGCGCTGCGGGATCTCCCACGCCGTGCGGTACAGATCGCGTACGTCCTGCGGTACCCAGGTGAAGCCCTGCACCGAGCCGTTCGACTCGCGCAGCGCCTCCCGGGTCTGCGCGTCCCACACGCCGAGCTTCTTCAGCTCGGCCACCAGGTAGGCGTTGACCTGGAGGAACTCGCCGGACAGGGTCTCGCGCTTGAACAGGTTGGAGACCTGCGGCTCGATGCACTCGTACACGCCCGCGATGGACGCGATGGTGGCGGTGGGGGCGATGGCGAGCAGCAGCGAGTTGCGCAGGCCGACGGCGGCGATCCGCTCCCGCAGGGCCGCCCAGCGCTCCGGCCAGTTCAGCTCGACGTCGTAGTGGTCCGGGTGCAGCACACCCTGGGCCGTACGGGTCTTCTCCCAGGCGGGCAGCGGGCCGCTGCGCTCGGCGAGGCCGGCGGACGCCTCGTACGCGGCGAGCATGATGCGCTCGGCGATCCGGGTCGAGAGGGCGCGCGCCTGCGGGGAGTCGAACGGCAGCCGCAGCTTGAAGAAGACGTCCTGCAGACCCATCGCGCCCAGGCCCACCGGACGCCACCTGGTGTTGGAGCGGCCCGCCTGCTCGGTCGGGTAGAAGTTGATGTCGACGACCCGGTCGAGGAAGGTGACGGCGGTACGGACGGTCGCGTCCAGCCGCTCCCAGTCGATGTCCTGCGCGTCCGCGTCCACGAAGGCGCCCAGGTTGACCGACCCGAGGTTGCAGACCGCGGTCTCGCCGTCGTCCGTGACCTCCAGGATCTCTGTGCAGAGGTTCGAGGAGTGGACCGTGTGGCCGGGCAGCGCCGTCTGGTTGGCCGTGCGGTTGGCGGCGTCCTTGAAGGTCATCCAGCCGTTGCCGGTCTGCGCGAGGGTACGCATCATGCGGCCGTACAGGTCACGGGCCGGGATGGTCTTCTTCGCGAGCCCCTGCTCCTCCGCCTTGCGGTACGCGGCGTCGAACTCCTCGCCCCACAGGTCGACCAGGTCGGGCACGTCCGAGGGTGAGAACAGCGACCAGTCGCGGTTCTCGTTCACCCGGCGCATGAACTCGTCCGGGATCCAGTGCGCGAGGTTCAGGTTGTGCGTACGCCGGGCGTCCTCACCGGTGTTGTCGCGCAGCTCCAGGAACTCCTCGATGTCGGAGTGCCAGGTCTCCAGGTAGACCGCGGCCGCGCCCTTGCGCCGGCCGCCCTGGTTCACCGCGGCCACCGAGGCGTCGAGGGTCTTCAGGAACGGGACGATGCCGTTCGAGTGCCCGTTCGTGCCGCGGATCAGCGAACCGCGCGAGCGGATCCGGGAGTACGAGAGGCCGATACCGCCCGCGTGTTTCGAGAGGCGGGCCACCTGGTGGTAGCGGTCGTAGATGGAGTCCAGCTCGTCCAGCGGGGAGTCGAGGAGGTAGCAGGACGACATCTGGGGGTGGCGCGTACCGGAGTTGAAGAGTGTGGGGGAGGAGGGCAGGTAGTCGAGGCGGCTCATCAGCCGGTACAGGGAGGCCACTTCGTCGACCGCGCCGGTCGTGTCGTTCTCGGCGAGGCCGCTCGCCACTCGCAGCATGAAGTGCTGGGGTGTCTCGATGACGGACCGTGTGATCGGGTGCCGCAGCAGGTACCGGCTGTGCAGGGTGCGCAGGCCGAAGTAACCGAAGCGGTCGTCGGCGCCCTCGGCGGAAGAGGCGTCGATCAGCGCGTCGAGACGGGCCGCGTGAAGGCCTACGAACTCGGCCGTGCGGTCGGCGATCAGGCCCTCGCGGTGGCCGACGGCGACCGACTCGGAGAAGGAGCGCACGCCCTGCGAGGCGGCCTCTTCGGCGATGCCGACGGTCAGCAGGCGGGCGGCCAGCTTCGAGTACACGGGGTCCTCGGAGATGAGACCCGCGGCCGCCTCCGTGGCGAGCTCGCGCAGCTCCGCGGTGATCCCGTCGGCCCCGACGGCGGACCGGCCGCGCAGCGCGGCGGCGGCGACCCGGCCGGGCTCGGTGCCGGGGAGATCGGCGGTGAAGTCGGTCAGGATCCGCAGCAACGCGGTTCCCGGTCCGTCGGCCTCGGCCCTGTCCTGCTGGTCCCGGGTCGCTGTCGCTGTCGCGGAGACCGGATCGGCTGGCGCGATGGTCACGTGGGGCTCTCCCTCGCTCGGCACGGGGCCTGCGGGGAGAGGGGGTCGGGGCACACGGGGGCACATGCTCTGCGCAGCGCTGCTCCGCGTCCACCGGCCCACTCCACGAGGCCCGGACGTCATGCACCCGGGCCGGACGGCCTGGGTGCGCTGTCAGCAGGTCCTCGGACTGACTCCCGTACGACGGTATGGGGGCATGCGGGCATGCAGACATACGCGTACAAGTACACCGTTGCGGGACAGTTCCGGATTCGCACCGGATTCCCCTGCGACGACAGCGAGCATGAGCATACATCTTGTGTCGGGCTCCGGAAGCACCCCCACATGTTGTGTCGTGTCGGCCCTGGACGGTGTAGCGGAGCGTGTCAGAGCGTCAACTCGTAGGTGAGGAGCCTGATGTCGTCCAGGTGCGGGACGGGGCTCCAGTCCCGGGCCGGGGTGCGGGTGAAGCCGAGGTGCTCGTAGATGCGGTGGGCGCTGTGCATGGTGCGCTGGGTGGACAGCGTGATGCCCGTGCAGCCGGCCGTGGCCCGGGCGCGGTCGACGCAGGCGCGTACGAGGGAGGTGCCCACGCCACGGCCGCGGGTCTCCTTGGCGACCGCCAGCATCCGTATCTCGGCCTCGCCGTCGCGCGCGATGTCGGCCATGGGCCCGCCGGACGGCACGAAGGTCACACCGCCGAGAACTCGGTCGCCCGCCACGGCCACCAGCACCTCGGCTGCGGCGGCCCGCTTCGCCGCATCCCGCAACTCATCCAGGTACTCGTCACTCTCCCCGAAGTCGAGCAGCCCGTCCCCGAGGTAGGCCTGTGCGGTGATCTCGCCCAGCGCCGCGTACTCCCCGGGCTTCGCCCGTCTGATCACGATGTCCATGCGGGGCATTCTCGCCCCCGCCGCCCCTTCCCGTCCCGTACCTGGGGGCTGCGCCCCCAGACCCCCGCAATCGCGCTGAACGCGCTCGTCCTCAAACGCCGGAC